>JBCDFI010000046.1:0-17344 GCA_039178155.1 Cyanobacteria bacterium P01_H01_bin.105 | reverse complement strand
TCAGCTCCCTGGACCATTATGTTTCCAGGGCTGTTTATCACCGTGACCGTACTCGCATTTAATCTGCTGGGTGACGGCCTCCGCGATGCCTTTGATCCCAAAGGAGGAGTGTCCTCCACATAAGCAAGACCTGGGAAGAGATGCATTTTTTACGGACACAGATTGAGGTATCCATACTCGCAATCATGGTCTTAATGAAAGGGGGGGATAGGCATTTTCCACCAGCATTTCAAACTGTTTCGCAAACCACCAGCCGGCGTGGGGGGCTCCAGCCATGGCATTGGTCGAATATTGCGGTTTATCTCGATTGGTCGCGTTCGGATCGCACATGCCGTCAAATCCTTTAGCCGGATCATTAGGATCAACAATGCCAGCTGTGCTCACACCATCAGATTCTCCTGGTGGTTTCACCCACACAAAGGCATCAAAATGCTCATAGGGCTCTACGACCGGGCGTTCACCAATACCCATGCCAATCTGATTACACCAGCCACCGCGATGGGGGCGTCTGTCAATGCGAGACTCATCCACAAAGGTATTCACCTCTGTAGATGTGCTGGCCACAGTCGGGCGCTGCAGGCCACCCCAGCCATTACGGCTGGTATCCACTACCATCCCAATCGTCGTCGGTAGCCCCTCAGCTACAAACGCATCGTACATGGCGCTCATATAGCTGACTTCATCAGGGTAGGGGTTCCAATCATAGAAATTAGCGGAGCGGAACGGCTGGCTACCAATAAAGTCTTTAACAAACGGCTCAACGGCTGGGGTACTGCCAGAGGTATTTGAAACAAACCCATCCACTGCATTCAGGCCAGCCTGTGTGCCCTTAATCATGTCAGCGATCAGAGTTACCGTCGGACCAAACGCGCTATCCCAGCCTAACCAGCCGGAATGCCCCAGATCAACATAGGTATAGACATTGGGGATTGGATACAGCTTATCTAAGGCGTACTGTACACCTTGAACATATTCACCGCTTGATTTTGCCTTAGCACAGGCAGGCGTCGTCAGGTTGGTGACCAGGTTAGGTAATGAATCCGGTTCGATCGCAGCAACAATCCGGATATCTACATACTTCGGATCGCTGAGAATCTCTGCAATTGGATTAATGTAGTCACTTTTATAGCGCTCAAGGCCGCCATGGGGAATTTCGCCATTAGAGGCCAGCGCATGACAATCGCGATTCGGCAGGTTATAAACCACCATCAAAAAGGTGATCGGTTGGTCAGAAAGTTTTTGCGCTAATGCGGTATCTAAATGTTCGCGTAGGCCCATGGCAATTTTGGTACCATCGGCGGCTGTGCCCGTAATTGCGCCGATGCGATCCATCCAGACGGCGGTGGGATAGGTAGCGACCTGGGCCATTTTCTCGCTTAATCTGCCGGTGGTTTGGGCGGCCTGTTGGTTTACTTTTTCGGTATAGTCCGGGTTCAGGTAGGCCGTTGCTCCGACAAATGGATTGTCGACATGGGGTTTTGCGATCGCGGCTGCAGTCATCGTCAGAAAAGTTACTGCCAGCATTCCGGCAGTGAGTAACCCTATAAAAGATTTTAGTTTTGTAGACTTCATAAAGTCCTTTAAATTTTTGAATAAAAATGACGTAAGGACAAAAAACACTATTTAGTCTGTATTGGTTTAGCACAGAGTGGAATTATGCCCTAAATTACATTATGACCAGGATAGGGGAATTCATGGGGATGCTCTCTATTTGACGGGATGAGCAACAACTTTTCAGGAGCAATTGTGATTTTGGATGTCTGAACCAGGCGCAACGAACCAATAGATGATTGCTCTGCTGCCAATCGGTTTCTTGCCAATATCTCTCTTTTTGAGCGAATGCAGGCTCAGGCTTTATACCCACTTTTTT
The DNA here is from genome assembly GCA_039178155.1 of Cyanobacteria bacterium P01_H01_bin.105. Lineage (GTDB taxonomy): Bacteria > Cyanobacteriota > Cyanobacteriia > Phormidesmidales > Phormidesmidaceae > Leptothoe. Next base: position 15,474 of record JBCDFI010000046.1, on the reverse strand, counting down.
TAAGGTTCACCACTCTATCACGAAGATCTGGGAGCAAAGATAAAAGACGGCTGCTGAGAGAGGCGAATTGATGGCTACGATCCGGCGATGAGTAATCTTTCTGGAGGTGAGCGTTCTAACTTCGCATTCTTGGAGGCAAATGCGATCTATGAAAATCAACCACTGAGCGCGGCTCTCTATGCAGAGGTATTAGAACAGGAACAGAATTGTTTATTAGTCGGCGACTGTGCTAGTGCTCAATATTTGTTTAAAGACGCCCTATTAACGATTAGCCCAGGTGAGTTTGGCGCGATCACGATGGCCGTGACTCCCCATACCGCTGTTGCTAGGACCCAGGCACTCAGCTATGCCCAAATACTCGATGTTGATCGCGAGATCGAGTTTACCGATAGCGTTATGGCTGACAATTATTAAAGGCGGTGAACGCCCTGCTGAAGGTGTCAGAGTATCCGAAAACTTTTTTACAAAAATTCCACCCACAGAAAACGATGCCTCGACCAAAATGGTGAGCCTAATTTCAAGTCCGAATGAAAATATCTCTCGTATCGAATTTGAAATTGTCGTTTTTTAAGATTTGGCAAAACAGAGCGAGCGCACAGACAAGTCTAGGATAACCATGAACTTAATGTACGATTGCTCAGCCAGCTAACGTTCCGGTTGAGTGGTTGCCAATAACTTCTGCCACACCCCCCACTACCGTTCAGTCCGCTCCAACCGGATTGTTATACGGCGTTATGAACTCAGGATAGATGAGCGGCACTATTTTGTCTAATGTCAACCCCATCATCCTCGTACCATTTCCCGAATGCCATAGCTGATCGATCTCGTATACTTTATGTGTTTGCACTGCTTTAATTTGCTGCCAAGTTCTATTATTACTAAGTTGTTGAGATAAAGAGACTTTCGACGGTGCGTAGGTCTGCACAAATATGATATCTGGATCAACGTCTAAGATCTGCTGAAGAGAGATGTTGATTAATCCAGGTTCATTATTATGTTTTTCAGGCTCAAACCACGGATAATGAGCAAATTGCCTAATAATGCTACCGAATGTTCCAATATTCGTCTCAATGATAAATTTACGACTGAGATGATTGAAGCTAGAACCACCCATGAACAAGACGATTCTGTACTCTTGATTGGGTATGGCACTACGATAATTTTCTAGTCGATTTTCAAACCGGACGATTGCGGCTTCTGCTTGAGAAACGCGACCTGTCAATTGGGCAACATCTTGTAACCGCTGTAATGCAGCTTTATAACCAGTGCCACCCATTAGATAAAGTGGAGCTGCATCGCCAAACCATCTGCGATAAAATCGATGAGGGAATGACCAACCCAGTATTAAATCTGGATTTAATTTGCGAACAGCTTTCCAGTCTGGAACAAGCCAAGATCCAACAGGTATAAACTGCTTGGCACGCTCTCCGTAGAATTCTGGGTTACCTGCAACCCCTTTAGTCAGATAACCCACAGGTTCCATATCAAGTTCCAGCAAGATATCCAAACCTGCAGCAGTTAAACACACAATCCGCTTCGCTGATTGAGCGAATTTGATTTCTACTCCAGTAAAGTCTACTACGCGCACTAGATCCATCAGAATTAAACTTTTTGCCAATTCTAGCGTTGCGTTTTGCTCTTGTGATCTTGTCAACATCCTGAGCGCTGGCTTTTGGATACTGAACTGATCTCTACCAACTATCGTCTCAACCAAAAACTTGAGCCGTACTCATTATTAGAGGGAAAGTTTCTACCTATCTACCCTATGTGGATGATTAGGTAGAAATATTTCTGCCTAAGATCCTAATGTGGGTGATTAGGTGGAAATACGTCAGCCTCATCTGCCGATATGGGCGATTAGGTGGAAAGCTTCAGTGTCGAGTAACAATGTTACCTGCACGTTTGGTAGAGCCTTTACAAGACCATTTAAAGGGAGTCAAACGCCTTTACCATCAGGATTTAGAACAAGGCTATGGAGCTGTTATATTACCCTTTGCATTGGCTAGGAAGTATCCCAATGCCAATCGCTAATGGATTTGGCAATGTGTCTTTCCATCTTCTAAACGCTGTCGTGAGCCGCAGAGTGGAGCTGTCGTTCGTTACCATCTCCATGAAAGTGGTTTACAAAAGGCCCTCAAACACGCTGTTAGAACTGCAGGTTTTACGATTCAAGAACTGCTTGGTCACAAAGACGTTAAGACAACAATGATCTATACCCATGTGCTGAATCGCGGTGGACGTGGCGTGCGGAGCCCATTAGATTCGTAATCAACTGCAATATTTTTGGCTTGACGTTTCAAATACATTAGCGGTACTTTAGTTCTCACGCCCTTGTTGGGCATGACCACAAAGCTCAATATTTGGCACTGGCGGCAGGTGCGGCAAACACCGAACCGCCAGCTAACCCCGGCTGGTCATAGCAGCCCGAGGCTTGGGATACTTTATCCTATTGCTGCCCCGGTTTGCATCACATAATCGGGGCAGCTGAATTTTGAGCTTTGGTTTCTTACCGAGCCGCGAGCCTGTAGTTCTTTAGCTACAGCTTTCAAACGCGGCAACGGTTTAACAACTCTACGTTTGGAGACCAAAGCTTATGATTCTCGATATTACTCAGGGCGCAGTTGCGTCTACGCTTTCTGTCGGCACTGAACCGCTACCGGACCACCAGTACGAAACGGTGCGTCATCTGCTATTTGGCAGCCTTACCGCCGTGCGGCTGACCATTCAAGACCTGCACAAAAAACACTATGCCGAACCCAACGACTGGAGTAAACCCATTTCCACCGGACGACCCAATGAAGTGATGGCCATTTTGACCAAACGGGTGGCGATTAAGCCATAGGCGTGGACGGTCCCTGTTTAAACAACAAGATTTTCGTTTAAACAGGGGAATTTCTCGCCTCAGCAACGCCGAACCTTTCAATTACTTTTGTCTTCTTTCGGTGTCACAATTGTCCAACACTGCTTCCAACACCCCTGGAAAAAGCTGTTCCAACTCCTCACGTCGGAGAGAGTTTAGATGTTGTGTTCCAGATTTGCGAGCACAAATCACACCAGATTCGCGCAAAATTTTGAAATGGTGCGACACCGTTGACTTGGCCAAATCACAGTCAAATGCATTGCAGGCATGTTCTCCTCCAGTTGCTAGCAACTTAACGATTTCTAGACGTACCGGATCTCCCAGGGCATATAAAACCCCTGCCAGCGTTATTTGATTAGGCTTTGGATGATAGAGCGGCTTCATGTTGGCATTATGCCATAGGGTAAGCTATAGTTTCATTGTTCAATTTTTTCGAATAACTGAACAAAGGAGGACAGTATGTCCACGCTCACCCCATCGGCTATGTCTATCGCCCCACTCTTTGAACCTATCAATCTAGGCGCGATCGCACTGCCAAATCGCATTATCATGGCTCCTTTGACTCGATCGCGGTCTGGGGAATCCCGCATTCCCAACGACCTGATGCGGGAGCATTACATTCAGAGGGCTAGTGCCGGACTGATTATCACAGAAGCTACCCAGATTTCTGAACAGGGGGCAGGCTGGGCTCAAACGCCTGGAATTCATACCCCTGAGCAGGTTGAAGGGTGGAAAAAGATTACTGAGGCGGTCCATCAAAAGGGCGGCAAAATGGTACTACAGCTGTGGCACACAGGGCGGGCGTCTCATCCAGATTTTCAGCCGGGTGGGGCATTGCCCGTGTCGGCTTCTGCGATCGCAGCCGTAGGCGAAATCCATACTCCCCAAGGGAAAAAGATGCACGTAGCACCACGGGCGCTGGAGCTAGATGAAATTCCAGGCGTGGTCGAGCAATATGCGATCGCAACTCGCAACGCCAAAGCAGCTGGCTTTGATGGAGTGGAAATCCATGGGGCCAACGGCTATCTGATTGATCAGTTTTTGCGGGACGGTTCAAATCAGCGGACCGATGCCTATGGCGGCAGTATTGAAAACCGAACACGGTTCCTCCTCGACGTCACAGAAGCGGTTGTAGCTGAATGGAGTTGCGATCGCGTCGGTGTGCGCCTGTCGCCGTACAATCCGTTTAATGACATGCGCGATAGTGACCCCATTGCCACCTTTACCTATGTAGCAAAAGCTTTGAATCCGTTTGATCTAGCCTATCTGCATATTGTTGAAGCATTGCCAGGTCATTTTTTAGCATTAGAAGGTGTGGAACCAGCTACGCCTCATATGCGCCGAGAGTTTAAGAATCCGATTATTCTAAATGGTGGCTATGATGCTCAAATGGGTGCAGCCGCAATTCGTGATAATAAAACAGATGCGATCGCCTATGGAATTCCGTTTATTGCCAACCCAGATTTGGTAGAACGCTATCGACAAGGTGCAGCGCTGAATGACCCCGATCCGAACACATTCTATACCCACGAGCCCAAAGGTTATGTGGATTACCCTGCATTAGCTGCGTAATCATAGATCTCTGGAAGTCACGCTCACATCCTTCGGATCGAGCTACTGGGGAAGATTCTTGAGGAGACTGTCGTAGATCGTGTCTAGAACAGTCTCCTTAAGATGGTTGATAATTCTGGTGCATCAAAATTATTAGATTGTTTTTACGAACTCAAAGTCCCCCAAGCTTGGCAGGGTGAATTCGTTTGGGGGAGAAAATTCTAGTATTAAGGTTCTGTACAAGAATTTGAAGGTTGTTCAGGCCCCCCGGCCCCCAAGTTTGGGGGAGTAAGATTCAAAGCCCCCGAAGTCAAGGGTTTGGGGGCCTAGATAACTTTTAGCCACTTTGACAATCGCTTATGCTTAGAAATTTCTTTGGTAGTGGTATTTTATTTAGCTACTATCCCCCTACATCTGAAATCTGCTTCATTCTAGCTTCGGTCTCACCAGCTGCGTTTCTCAGCTCCTCATGGTTTGATTGTTGTAATCTCTCTAAGGCATTGGAAATTTCCTGATCGCCCGGATAAATTACTTGAGCAAGGTTTTTGACGGTCAGAAGTTGATGCGCAGGAGATCCTTCACATAATTCACGTAATGCAAAATCACGATAAACCCTTAAGTAATGATTGCTAAATTCAAGGGCAGATTGACACAGCGATCGCAATATCTGTCGCTCCGCGTCTCCGTCAGGAATGAGATAGTTCCAACGATTTCGACACTGTTCATATACCTGATCAACTAGGGTTGTCCACTGATCGTTGATCTGTGTTTTATATAACTGAACCGCTTCTCTCTTACTCCCGGCATACTGTCCCCTTTGGTGAGCCACCAGTGCGGTTGCTATCCATCCCACAGTGGCAACTAACCATTTACTACTTGGGCAGTCAATACCATCAGCACCGGGAATGGTTTGGCGATCGTAACCATAAAACTCTGCTTGAGCGTTTGGTTGTTGCAATGGGAAAACCAGAGTCCTAGCCGACCGTATAACTCTCAAAGATGTCTGAGGTGCTCTCATCGCCCACCTTATCCAATCATCAGGGGTAAAAGTAGGAATTTGATTACGGATATCCTCTCCGTAAAGAAACTGGGTGGAATATTTGAAATTCAAAGCAATCCCTGCATGTTCAGCCTGATACAGATCAAGTTCGGCTCCGGGTTTGATTTCCAACAGTATAGGACTGATTTGGGCACAGGATCGACTTAGGCTTACCGCTGTCATAGCTTCTACCGGACTGCTAAAGCTCTCTTTGAAGATGACATACATATCGAGGTCGCTATTAGTGACTGTGCTGCCGCTTCCAAAACTGCCCTCCAAATAATAGCCTCGGATTCGCTCTAAAAATACTTTTTCAAATACACCGATTACACCTTGAAGAATCTGGTCGATTTTAGGGTGTTCAGTGAGATAGGCAAGCGTGTACAAATTGTCGATTCTCTTCACCACGGCAGACTGCAAAGCTCAATTTTCCCATCAAGCCATTCCTTTTTGTGAAGTGACAAAACCATTACTTGCAGAGGCGAAGGTATCTTCCCATTAGGCTGTTCGATCAGCACAGAGCCTTCTACTGTCTGCCATCCAAGTGCTTCATAGTACGCCACCATTCCTGGGAGACAAAAGATCAGTCCGGCGGCAACTTGCCATTCGCGCTCTAAAAAATTTGCTGTATGCTGCAGAAGCCGACGAGCGAAGCCTTTTTTCTGCGCTGCTGGTACAGTCACAACGCCGCCTATCCCTCCAACCATGACAGACTCTCCATGAACAGTGATCACATGCTTGAGAATACCAACATGACTAGTGGGTTCGCCATCTAAATAGAACAAGAAATGTAGGTCTTTGGGCCTCCAACTTAAGTTGAGTGTTCTCACACCAAAGATATTCTCCCCCCAACCAAAGAGCTGTTGCTTTTCTTTATCGGTAAGAGATTTAGTTTGTCTAATCACTTCCCCCATAGTTCAGCTCTATTCTATATAGATAATTAGGTGGCAATATTTTTGCCTAATCGGTCGATGTGGATGATGAGGCCGAGACTTTCAGTATAATCATCCCTCTTTACTAAAACTGGTGCTGCTTAGGATTTATCTATCATCAAGGCATCCACCAGGATTTTATGCCATTATCTGGCCCTTGCTGTCGGATTTTGATATTGTCAGCCCGAAGCGAGTCATAACAATGCCGTTGGTCGTAAGCTCCATCCCCTGACACTTGCTCCAGTTCGGTTTCACCCACCTCTAACAAGTCTTCAAACACCTCACTGTCGTGCACGTTATTCGTGGTGACTACAGCACTGAGGATTTCTCCTGTCGATTCATCCCACTGCTCAATCACCTCACTATCGAGCCAAAACGTCAGACTTCCTCGATGCTTCAGACCGGCGTTATACTTGGACCAGTTACGGATTCGGTAGCTCATCAGGCAGTGTTTTTTGTTTGAATTAGGTCAACAGGTATTCTCACAGCAATCAATTCAATCATCAGAGAGATGCGTAAACCAACTTATCAAATAACATCGAACATGCGTATCAAACATAGTCGAACCTAAGGATCTAGGGAATTATGATTAGGTGGTTCGTTGCTATCGCGTTCCTCCTGCAACTGTCGTAGTGCCTCCTGGGTAGTTCCCACCAGCAAACCACCCACACCACAAATCAACATATAAACTCGCTCTAACCGTTGCCGCTGATAGAGGTCGCTAGTGTACGGCGGCTCAACAATTTTGGCCAATATCAGTCCAATGCCAGCTCCAATCACCATGGTGACAACTCCAGCAAACCAAATTTTCCGCTGGTTCATGGCTCATCCTCACTTAATCATCTAAAGGGCTGGATTCTCACCGTCTTGAAACGGGGTCGCCACGGGTTCATTTGTTGGTGTCTCGCTAATAGTAATAGTACTAGAGCGACTATCATCACCAAGTCCTGCATCTGATGGCGGCTGTTTGCCGTGGTTTAAGAATTGGGCTTCTAAACTTTTGATCACCACGTACAGCACCGGCACTACCAAGAAACTAAGGACTGTGGAAATAAACAGTCCGCCAAAGAGAGCCGTCCCAATCACCTGACGTGATGCCGAACCCGCTCCGGTTGCAATCACCAGTGGGAAAAAGCCCACGAGCGAAGATACGGCAGTCATCAAAATCGGACGGAAGCGTTCTTCAGCTGCCTTTTGTGCTGCTTTGACAATGGATAGCCCTGTTTCTCTGGCCTGGTTGGCAAATTCTACAATCAGAATGGCGTTTTTACTGGAAAGGCCAATCAGCATTACCAGGGCCACCTGCACATACACGTCGTTGTTCATCCCGCGCAGGGCGACGAACCCAAGAGCACCCAACAGCGCTAGGGGTACTGTCAACAGAATAATGATGGGGTCAATATAGCTTTCATATTGAGCAGATAGGGTGAGAAACACCATGATGATGCCAAAGGCAAATACCAGAGCACCCAAACTGCCTGCGGCAATCTCTTCCTTAGCGAGACCAATCCAATCTCCCCGTAGACCCGGCAGTGCCACTTCGTCAACGGCTTCATTTAATGCGGCAATGGCCTGACCACTGGAGTAGCCCTCAGCCTGACTAGCTTGCAGTTTGATAGAACGATAGCCGTTGTAGTGAAAAATGATTTGAGGCCCCACGGTCTCGGTTACCGAGGCAACACTGCTCAAGGGCACCATCTTGCCGGTGCGGGAGCGCACATAAAAATTGCCTAAGTCTTCTGGCGAGTTGCGATAATCGCCCGTGGCTTGCAAAAAGACTTTGTAGCTGCGGCTTCCCAGGGTAAAGTCGTTGATATATTGGGATCCTACCATCGCGCCAACAGTTTGTAGGGCACTCTGAAAGTCGATGTCCAGGGCTTCGAGCTGGTTGCGATCAATGTCGATTTCTAGTTGGGGGGCACCGGCAGTGAACTGGGTGCTGGCGTTACCTGCGATCGCAGGCTTCTCATTCGCCTTGGCCAGCACCTCTCGAGCATTCCCCAAGAAATCATCAATGGAAAAACCTCCCCCCGTTTGATCCTGTAGTTCTAGCTCGATGCCACCTGTAGAGCTAAAGCCAGGAATCGGCGGCGGGTTAAAGCCAGCAATAATGGCATCCTGATTGCCAAAGAACCGTCCGTTTATTTGTTGGAGCAGACCATCAACACTCTGACCCGCTCCCTTACGCTCGCTCCAGGATTTGAGTTTGGCAAAAAACATGCCTCGGTTCGAGCCTGCTCCCTCAAGTGCTGCACCACTTGCTGCAAAATACCCTTCTACCTCAGGGATGCTTTCAAGCGTATCTCCTAAAAAGTCAATTACCCCGTCAGTGTACTCCAGCGACACCCCGTCAGGACCCTGCACGATTCCTAGAAAAATACCTTGATCTTCATTGGGAACAAAGCCACCGGGCACTGCCATAAATACCTGGTAGGTGAGAAACAAACCCACCACAAACGCTGCAATAATCAGGTAGCGAACCCGGATAAATAGCGCAACAATGACTTTGTACTGCGCCAAAATCCAGGCTAAAAACTGGTTAAACTTATTGAAAAACCATCCCAGCGGACCGCCTCCGGTCTCGCTCGGATTCGCCCGCAATAAAATCGCCGACATACTGGGACTAAAGCTGAGGGCATTGAAGGTGGAAACGACAACAGAAAAGGCAATGATCAACGCAAACTGCTGATATAGCTTACCGGTGGTTCCTGGGAAGAATGCCACCGGAATAAACACCGCCATTAATACGAGAGATGTAGAGACAACGGCTCCAGAAATCTCATTCATGACGCTAACGGAGGCCTGTTTTGGCGTCATCCCTTCTTCAACTTTGGTGGTCACCGCCTCCACAATCACAATGGCATCATCCACCACCAGACCTGTCGCCAGAATTAAACCAAACAGGGTCAAACTGTTGAGGGAGAAGCCAAAGGCAAAGGCAAATCCAAGGGCACCCACCAGGGCCACCGGAATTGCCACCGCTGGAATCACTGTTGTGCGCCAGTCCTGTAGAAAGATAAAGATCACCAGAATCACTAAGCCAATGGCCTGGAGCAAGGTGATGAACACTTCTTGAATGGACACCTGAATAAATTCAGTGGTGTCATACACCAGAGATGCCTTTAGTCCTGGGGGAAAATTCTCACTCAGTTCTGTTAGAGCGGCCTTGACGTTATTACCCACATCCAGGGCGTTACTATTGGGAGCTTGGGAGATAGCAACACCCACCCCCTGCTGGCCATTGACAACAGCATTGACTGCGTAGTTTTCACCGCCAATTTCGGCATAGCCCACGTCCCGCAGCCGCACCAGGATGCCATTATCCAGGGTTTTGATTACCAGGTTTTCAAAGTCAGCCACGCTTTCAAACCGACCCTGAATCCTTACAGGTAGCTCATAGCGCTGCCCCTCGGGCACTGGCTGTTGCCCAATGGCACCACCACTGACCACAACACTTTGGGACTGCAGCGCCTGGGTAACATCTAAGGCCGTTAGCTGTCGTGCCGTAAGAGCTTGAGGATCAAGCCACAGACGCATGGCATTTTGCTTATTACCAAAGACGGTAACATCCCCTACACCATCGATACGTTTGAGAACGTCAGAAATGTTGAGATCGATGTAGTTACTGATGAAAACATCGTCATATTCACCATTTTCGGCATAAATGCCGTAGATCATCAGAATGCTGCTAGACGCCGCTTTGGTGGTCACCCCCGCTTGCTGTACCGGTCCCGGCAGCTTGGGTAATGCCTGAGCCACCCGGTTTTGTACATTGACCTGGCTAACATCCTTGTCGCTACCCGGTGGAAAATAAACCGAAATATTACTGTTACCGGCATAGCTCTCAGATGAGAGATAATCCATCCCGGCCACACCGTTGATTTCACGCTCCAAAATTGAGGTAACAGTATTCTCCACCGTGACCGCATCAGCCCCGGTATAAAAACTGGTGACCTGGATCTGTACTGGAGAAATATCCGGCAGATAGTTAATGGGCAGCAGCGGGATACAGACGCCACCGATCAACATAATGATGATGGTACAAACCGTGGTCAGTACCGGGCGTTTGATAAAGGTGCCAGCGATGGAAAATAGGCCCATGGGACGGCTGAATAATTAAGAATGGGTGGGCGCACAAGCGCTATGATTCGGAAGTTTCAGAAGAGTCCGGCTGAATCGGGGCTCCATCCCGCAGTTTGAGAATATTAGACACAGCAATGCGATCGCCCACGCTGAGGCCATCGAGCACTGGATAGCTATCTCCTTGGATATCACCTAGCTCTACGGGACTCAGACGCACCACTTCTTGTCCTTCTTCGTTGGGTTCTTCACCGACTACAAAAACAAAGTCTTTGCCCCCTACCCGAGTAATGGCTGTGGTTGGGATTAGCACCCCAGGTTCAGTATCCCAAATCAGTCGGGCCTGGACATTTTGACCATCTCGCAAATTACCGTCAACATTACGAAAACGAGCTTTGGCTAGAACAGTTTGTCCTTCTGGGTCCACCGTTGGTGATACAAATGTGAGACTTCCCGTAGCAAGTTGTTCGTTGCTGGTTGGATCAACCAGCTCCACTGCCAGACCGGTTTCTAGCTGAGCTGAACGATTGGCGGGGATGGCCAGATTTAAGAACAGGGCTTCTGTTTGGGATACCGTAGTCACCGAGTCGCCAGTGCCCACATAGTCTCCTAATTTCACTGATAAATCACCTACCACTCCGCCAATGGGGGAGACAATTTCCTTAAATTGCACACCAATCAATGAAGCATTTGCCTGAGCCTGGCTTTGACGCAATGAATCCTGAGCCTGTTGAATGGCAAGCTGGGCAACGACAACTTCTTCTTCGGCGGCAATCAGTTTGCTTTGGAGTCCGGCCTGCTGTTGCAGCGCCTCATCCAGACGCAGCTGTTCGATGGCTCCCTGCTCGTATAGCTTTTGTAATCGAGGGATGTAGTCGGAGATTAAATCAAACTCAGCCTGCGCGGTATCGCGTTGAGTTTGAGCAATCTTTAATTTCGCCTGCGCGGTTTCTTGCTGACTTTGGGCAACATCCACACCTGCTAAAGCGCCTTCATACTCAGGTACGGTTTGATCCGGCTTGAGTACGGCAATTCCCTGTCCGACGCCAACCGACTGTCCCGGTTCGACTAAAACTTGTTCTACTCGTCCCTGAGTTTCAGCCCGCACGTCAACAATTTGAACGGCTTCTAGGGTGCCAACAAATTCAGTACTTTCTTTTACCGTGTCGGCCTGCAGTTTCTCAAGTTTGACGGGCATGGGGGGAAATGCAGCATTGGCTTCAGAACCACCACGGCATGAAGTACTGATCAGAGAGATTCCCAAAGCCGTACACAGCGTCAAGGAGGATAACCAACGCTGAGACCGATCAGCTACGTTTTTTCGATGGGTAGATGCAGAACGGACACTTTCATAAGACATGGATATTTAGATATATGTCAGTAATGCTAAATGCTGAATTTGCGGCTGTGCCCCCGCTAATCACAAGCTTGTCCTCAACTATAGCAAGGCTGCGGAAGTGGTACGGCCATTTTTTAGGTTTCCAAAGAATTTCTTTTGATTTTTTTATTTCTAACGTTCAACTAGTAACAAAATTGGTAGTGCTCTATTTTTCGGTGGAGCGTGATAAGTATCCTCCCACCAGAATGGCAATGAGCACGGTGGAGTACATTTGACCCGTAATCGCTTCTAAATTGGTGAGCACCAAGGCCACATTACTAATGGGCACAATGTCTCCGTAGCCCAGGGTGGTCAGGGTGGTGAAACTAAAGTGAAACACTTTTAGATAGGAGCCATCGATCAGAAGTGTTTGGGAAAAAGCGTCACCATTTAAAGTGGTTACTATCCCGTAGAGAAATGCCCACAGGTAACCAATCATCAGATAGACACTAATACCCCCGAGTACGGTATCAGCGGTGACAGTGCGAGTGGTAAAAATATCTCGCCCAATCCAGTAGATGGCAGCGCCAAAGTAAAGGGCAAAGATGACTTGAGGAAATAGGGATAGGGTCTGGCTAAAATCGTCTATCCAGCCCATGGTGGAACTGATTTGAATGGTAAAGGCAGTAGTCGAGATCGCAACGTACCCCCCGACCCACAGCTTAGGCAACTGTAAACTCATGACAATCACAATCATGGTGTAGAACAACAGCAGGGTCGAAAGAATGCCACCCAAGCCCCCGGTCAAAAATGGAGACGCCAAAAATGTAATCACTAAAACCGCTAGTAGTTGACGGTACTTTAACGAGTGAGGTTTATGGAGAGACGTCATCCAAACTGAACCTGTACGCGGCGAGTTTTGATTATCTGGTTGCAAAGCGCTTCTTGGTAGCCCGCTGGCAGTAGCATCGAATCCAACTCGGACATCAGCTGATCAATTGATTGAATCTGGGTTTTCAACAATTCCATCACATCCATATCAAACTTAAACTCAATCGATCTCAGTCCCCGAAAACGTTCATTTACAACAGATTGCCATGTGGGTTCATAGGCTAACCAGTGATAACCTTTGACATTAATAGCATTAGGAGCTGTGAGCGGACGGGGGGCATATTCAAAAACTTTGCGATAACCTTCCTTATCTGCAATAGTCTCATCACCATTAACCGATTCAATGACAATTTTAGTGGCCCCTAAATCACTTAACAGCGTGATCAGTTCCTGTTCCCGTTCCTCAAACAACATCGAGAAATAGTTGTTTACAGGATAGTAAAGGTGGCCCTTATCTTTAATGCTGTAAGGATAATGTCGATACATCTGCCCTGGGATCGGATGTTCAGGGGAAAAATGAACTTCAGCAGGTAAATTACCAGGTGCAACCTGAGTAACTGACTGTGTATACCAGGGCGCTAAATTCAGCTGGGCTAGCTGCTTAAATAGGAGTCGAGCGTCGTGGTTACGACAATTAACTGGATTGTCTAAACCAGGTTTCTCATACTGCTGTTGAAGAAATGTATGAATCGTCCAAAACAGTGGAATGGCAGCCCCTGGTAGTGACAATGCTGTCAAAATCGGCAATGAATTAATACTGGCCTCACTGATAAAAGCCAGCGATTGGATTGCCTTTCTCAGCTCAAGTTCACCACGGGCAATCGCTACATCAGTCTGCCCATTGAAAATAGCCTGATTTATCTGGCGAGGATCGCTAGAGGTTTCACCATGGGCTAGAACATACAGCAGAGGTTTAGACAATGACTGTTTCAACGCTTCTTGGGCATTCACACCCACTTTTTGATGTTTGTTCCGGAACATAGCCTGTTACCGCTAGTGCTGAATATGAACTTAAGGTGCAATGGGCAGATTCCTAAGCTCTCTGACTGTTCCCCTGCCCAATCGCCAAGTTTCGACTACACCATTGCTAAACAGTAACCGTACATCCAAGGTTTTATCAGGCAGGTTAGGAATCTGGTCTCTCACCGATGCTAGATCAAAACGACCGCCACCAACACTGCAGTCTACGGCTGGGAAATATACAGTGCGAGTCGTCACCCTGGGAGCAAAATTACCACCATAGGGATATCGTCCCCATCCACCCCAGAAGGGATCATAAAACGGATCAGAGTACTGAATTGTTTCGTATCGCTCAGGGCTCACTTCAACATTTTCAGCGACAGTGGTGACAAATTTTTGGTCCATGGTTAGTAGAACTTCATCACCATCCATGAGGGTGACTGTTTCCAGGTCGGCACCGATAAGAGATGGATTACGAAAACAGTAAAATAAAGATGCCTGAAACACGTCATACTCAGGTACGCTACCCCAAAGACTATAAAAACCTATTCCGTCATAATCAGAATCAAAGTCCTTGTCTTTAACAGCCTGAACTTCAATTCCATCCTGAGCTGGAATAATAAATTGCTCGCTGAAGGGAGCTTCTCGAATTGCCGCCAATCCCTCTGCCGGAAGCGATATCACCTGCTGAATTAGCTCGCTTTCTACATTGCGATTCTGTTGGGCGTAACTAGGAGCCAACTGTCCTAGTGCAGCAACACCAACACAGACACAGCTGGCTTTTAGCAAAAGTCTAGGCATTAAGGATTTGAGAACTTCCATTATTTGTCGGTCAATTACTCATATAACAAAGCCCCTATGAATGCCCATATAGGAGCAAACCATAGGGGCTACATTGTGAGTCTTGTGTTTGATTTAGCAGTTACTAACGAACTTCCTGAAAGACACTAAACAAAGAGGCTTCGGGATCGTCGAGGCACATATCGAGAATATCGTCTGAGGCAATGGCCAATTCAACCCCATCCACAGTAGTCTCACCGCTCATACCGCTCATATAGCCATGCATAAAGATCATGAGACTTTCGCGATCTTCGTCAGCGGATTTAAAGAAGCTTCTGCAAGTCATTTCTGTCAAATCCAACACATCGGCATCTTCCTCTGCATCCGCCTGCCCTAATAAATCTTCAAGCTGTGGGGCTGGCTGAGCAACAGCGGCAGCAGCCATAGCACTGACAGAGACAACACCAGACAACAGCAACCAGACAAATGATTTCATCTTTACTTCCTACCTAAATTCTCAAAAAAACCTACAAAATCTTTCGGATAACAGCGATCAACGATTGCGATTAAGACAGCGCCTGTATAGTCTTCTATAGGTGTCTGACTGCTCAATTGCAGTGCCAGCGCCACCAATTACAGCACCTGCGCGGGCACCATCATCGGCATCACCTCCCAGGATAACGCTAATAATCGCTCCACCAATCGCACCCTCGATAGCGCCGCCAACGACATTGTCTTCTCGACGTGCTTGACGACGCGCTCGCCGCCGACAGTAGCGCTCTACTGATTCATAGTCATCATCGTCAAAGCGATCGCGAGCCTGCGCGGAATCAGGCGCAACTATGGCTAATCCGGGCAACATCATAACGCCCAAAATCAGACCAATGCTCAATCTTTTTTGCATGGGCTTACCTAAATAAATTGGCTCAATCGGTGTTTCAGGGAGTTAGACAAGCAAGGTACACAATAGACTACTCAGTAAGGCTTTCCCCCTTTTTCTAGCATTATGCACAAATTCAAAGAACCCCAAATAGATCGGTAATTTCTCTTGTGAGATCCCTCG
>JBCDFI010000045.1:0-17379 GCA_039178155.1 Cyanobacteria bacterium P01_H01_bin.105 | reverse complement strand
CATAAAGAATAAGCTGTCCCCATGCCTGAAGGCCCCGAGATTCGAAAAGCCGCTGACAAGATCGAGCATGCCGTCAAAGCAAAGGCGACCTGCGAAGTATTCTTCGCATTTGACCATCTAAAACCCTATGAACAGGAGCTGACCGGCCAAACCATCCGCCAGGTAGAAACCCGTGGCAAGGCCCTGCTGATTCACTTTGATAATAAACTCAGCATCTACAGTCACAACCAGCTCTACGGTGTGTGGATGGTACGCAATGCCCACAACTACCCAACCACCAAACGTCAGCTCCGCCTCGCCATCCACAACACCAAAAAATCAGCCCTGCTCTACAGCGCTTCTGATATCGAAGTGCTGACCCCCGAGCAAATTCTCATCCACCCTTTTCTAAGCAAATTAGGCCCCGACGTCCTTAACCCCAAATTGCGTCCGGCCCAAGTGCTCGCACAGCTCACCGCCAAGCAGCACCAACGCCGTCAGTTCACCACCCTCTATCTAGACCAGCACTTTTTAGCTGGCATCGGTAACTATCTACGCAGTGAAATTCTCTATGTCGCTCGCATTCACCCTCGTCTGCGCCCCACCGACTGTAGCGATCTCCAGCTAGAAACATTGGCCGAAGCCAGTATTACCACTCCCTATCAGTCTTACCGCTACAACGGCATCACCAATGATTTAGACCTTGCTAACCAGCTCAAAGCTCAAGGCCAAAAGCGCACTCACTATCGCCATTGGGTCTTCAGTCGAGCCAATCAACCCTGTCGCATTTGTAAAACCCCTATTGTAAAAGACTTTGCCAGCAGTCGGCGATTTTACTATTGCCCAGTCTGTCAGCCAATGTGAGCCCCTCTTTCCCCCCATTGCCTTTCCCCATAAAATAAAGCCAGCATCCTAAACTGGCCATGGCGACGTCCAATCACTACAAAACCTTAGAACTGAATGCATCGGCTAGCCAAGCTGATATTAAGCAGGCATATCACCGCTTGGCCAAGCAATATCACCCCGATAGCCGCTCAGATAGCCGTGGAGATCATGAGCATATCGCTAAAATTAACGCGGCCTACGAGGTACTAGGCGATCCAACTGCTCGTAAACGCTACGATGCTCAACGAGGCGGCGGACGCACCCAGCGAGTCAGCGACATCAATGCTCAATACCAGCGACATCGAAAAGCTAACAAACAAGCCGATGATGCCCTTAGCAGCTGGATTCGCAGTGTTTACAATCCGATTGATCGACTGATTGGCAAAATCATCAGTCCCTTAAACTCTGAGATCCGTAGCCTTTCAGCTGATCCCTTCGATGATGAGCTGATGGAGGTCTTTCAGGCCTATCTAGAAGACTGCCGCGAGTCCCTAGAAAAGGCTAAACAGAAATTCAAATCCATGCCCAATCCATCCCAAGCAGCAAAGGTAGCGGCTAATGTTTATTACTGTCTTAACCAGCTAGAAGATGGCATCGAAGAGATCGAACGGTTTACCTTTACCTACGACGATAGTTATCTACACACTGGCCGAGAATTATTTCGAATTTCTAAACAGCTGCGCCGTGAAGCCAAAGCAGATATGCAAGCTATTCTCTGATTTCTATTAATGGATATCCATTAACGGAACTTATTACGAGCTAATGCGGTCACTACCTAATACTCCGATTTAGTCTGAGTCCTTCTAGCGTTACAGCGTGTCTAGGATTTTGTAGTCCAGGTCAGGCCATTTATGCCCCAGACCAACTGCAATAGCTGCATGGCTCTGGAGCGTCTAGATATAGGTCTCACTGAAACGAGTTAAATGCCCTCAGTGACTTTGATGCCGGAGCTCATACGGTGGAACCATACATAAGCGATAGTTTTAACTCCCTCTTCGGTGGGTTAGATGTACTTGACAGTACTACAGCCAATCCTTTTACCCGTTCAAACTACAGCCTAGATCGCTCAAGTCATTATGGTTCGAATGGAGCATCCCTTGATTCTAGAGAGGAGCTACTAGCTTCTTTAACATCGACAACAGCTGAGTATGCCCCATTACTGCCGCCCAGCACACTAGAAGACATCGATAGCTTATTGTCTAACCTCTCAGATATTTCATCACCGAAGACGGCAAAGCTTCCAACCATTCCGGCCCCTAAGAAGGATCCGTTATTGGGGAGTTCTTTCAGTCAGCCCCTCCTATCGACGTCACCAGAACTCAGCCGTGTTGACAATACCAGTCTGCCAACCAGCCAACTTAATTTTTCGCAGTTTAGTCTCTTTGATGCCTCGGGGGACAGTACTGCAAACACCGTCTTTGATGACGGAGCCCTACGACTAAACTACAGCTGGAGTGGTCAGATCGCATCGCTTAAAGATGTGCGCTTAGAGCTAGTGCAAAACAACGCCACAGCCACATTGGGTACTTGGACTGGGCGATCCGTTACTAATGCACTGGTAAATCTAGCAGACGTTAGCGACTTAACGACTGGCACCTATGACTTTCGACTCGTCGCCCGAAATACTAACGGTACCAATGTTTTCTCTGATGTTCAGTCCATCAATATTCTGCCTTGGCTCACAACAAGCGGCAGCTTTAAGGCCGATACCCTGACATACGACGGATCTGCTAAGGCGAGTTCTATTTTTTTGGGACGGGGCGGCACTGATACCCTAGCGCTGAGTGGGGTTTTGATGAGCGATGTTGCCAACATCAATGGGGTTGACCTTGCTAATTTTTCAAGGACCAATACCAACCAGGCAATTTTTGGTGGCACAGCCTTTGATTATTTGACGCTGAGAAATGGCCGCGAAATTTACTTCCAAGGGATCGAATCTCTAACTTTTGCCGATGGTCGTTTGAACCTGATGGTTCAGACTAACGATACTCATTTCGCTTACCAATGGAATCTTCACGTATCAGACGTGCCAAGCGCTTGGCGATTTACTCAAGGGACTAAGGATGTCCTATTGGTGTCCCTCGATTCAGGTGTAGTCACCACCCTCACCAATCGTAACAACATCGTGGATACGGCCCCAACTCGGCTGTTGCTAGATACCACTGACGACGATGACAGCAATGATAATGGTCACGGTCAGCAGGCCGTCAGTGTGATGGCCTCAGAAGCCAATAATGGACAGGGCATCGCTGGAATCAACTGGAATAGTCCTGTGGAAATTCACGACCTGTACAACGCCAGCGACCGGGTGACACTACAGCAGGCAGTAGCAAACACCCTGACCTATGCTCGCCAAAACGATCTGCGAGTGGTCTTTCAAGGCGGCATTCAAGGAGAGTTTTGGCTCACTGATGGCGGCACTCAGGCTCAATTAGAGCGACTCATTCAGAATAATGCTGATATCGCTGTATTTGCGATCGCAGCTGGCAATGGCAATATCGACATCGACAACACCGATCCATTTAACCCCAGCGTTCGAGGGGGCCTGAGCGGTGGGGTTGCCCGATTACAAACCACCCAAAGCAACGTTATCGCAGTGGGCGCATTAGAAAATCGTAATGCCGATGGTTCCGCCTGGGCCAATACCTGGAATCAGGGATTGATGAATGCAGGCCAGGTGCGTCGGGCCAATTATTCCAATTATGGGCAAAGCCTGACATTGATGGCTGCCACCGATTCTCCTGCCGTAGACCGGTATGGCAATGTCAATTACTTTGACGGCACCTCCGCCGCCAACCCCAATATGGCCGGTATCGCCTCCTTAGTGTGGAGTGTTAACTCGTCTTTAACCGGTGGAGAGATCCGCCAAATTCTCACTGATACTGCGATGGATTTAGGCACGGCAGGGCGAGATCAAGCGTTTGGCCATGGTCTAGTCAATGCAGACGCAGCTGTACGGCGGGCAGTGGCTCTCAATCGGAACCAAGACCTAGCTAACTTATATACGGGCAGCTCAATTCTTACCTAGGCTGAGGGACCAACGTTGACGTAATAATGGCTGAAGAATGGCTGAAAAATAAGTAAATAGGCAACGGCGAACAATCTGTGCGCAGAAATCGTTTATAAAGATGGAAATCTCTATCTGGCACATATTGTTACAATAGTCGTCTGCTTTATATCCGCCGGTTCCCCATGGCTTTGCCCATAGTCGCAATTATTGGTCGTCCCAATGTGGGCAAATCTACCCTTGTCAATCGATTGGCCGGGGCGAGAGAGGCAATTGTCTATGATCAGCCTGGTGTCACTCGCGATCGCACCTACCAGCCCGCTTTTTGGCAAGATCGCGATTTTATGGTGGTGGATACCGGCGGTCTTGTTTTTGATGACGACACCGAGTTTTTACCCCACATTCGCGAACAGGCTATGCTCGCCTTAGCCGAAGCAAAAGCCGCTGTATTTGTCGTAGACGGTCAAGAAGGACTCAATGAGAGCGACCGTGAGATTGCCTCCTGGCTACGGCAACAGTCGGTGCCAGTGCTGTTAGCTGTCAATAAGTGCGAATCAGAGGATGACGGACTGATTCAAGCAGCTGAGTTTTGGGAACTGGGTCTGGGTGAACCTCACGCAGTCTCGGGCATCCACGGTAATGGCACAGGCGAACTCCTAGACGAGCTGGTCGCCCACCTCCCCTCAACCGATGAAATCGAAGAGGATGACGAGATCAAAGTAGCGATTATAGGGCGACCAAACGTAGGTAAATCGAGCCTACTCAACGCCTTTGTAGGAGAAAATCGAGCCATTGTCAGTGATATCTCTGGTACTACCCGCGACACCATCGACATGGTAGTGCGACGGAAGGAAACGATCTATCGGCTCATCGACACAGCCGGTATTCGTAAAAAAAAGAACGTCAATTACGGACCTGAGTTTTTTAGCATCAACCGTTCCTTTAAGGCGATCCGCCGTGCCGATGTGGTGCTGCTAGTGATCGATGCCCTCGATGGCATGACCGAGCAAGACCAAAAACTAGCTGGACGGATTGAAGACGATGGGCGAGCCTGCATTATTGTGGTGAATAAGTGGGATGCCATTGAAAAAGACAGTCATACAATTTACGAATACGATAAAAAGCTAGGCGGCAAGATTTACTTTTTGGACTGGGCTACCCGGATCTACGTGAGCGCGCTCACGGGGCAACGAGTACCCAAGATTTTAGATGCGGTGGATGAGGCCGTGGCCCAACATCGCCGTCGAGTCAGCACAGCTGTGGTCAATGAAGTGCTCGAAGATGCCGTTAGCTGGCATTCACCACCAACCACGCGCCAGGGTAAACAGGGACGAATTTACTACGGGACCCAGGTCAGCGTTCGGCCACCGACATTTACGCTATTTATCAATTCAGGCAAGCTATTTACTGACAACTACCGTCGTTATATGGAACGTCAGTTTCGCGAAAACTTAGGCTATGAGGGTACACCCATTCGCTTAATTTGGCGCGGTAAAAAGATGCGAGACCTTGATAGAGAAAGTTCGAATCGAGCTACAAAAGTTTAACCCTCTAACCGATGGATCTACTTCGCTCACTCCCGATAGGGTTATACCTAGAACAGCCAGTAACTTGGCTGCATCGGATTGATGCCCGAGTCAAACTAGCCTGGTTATTGAGTTTTTTACTAACACCGGTTTTAGCCAGCACGGCGTGGCGTATTGCTTTGGTAGCCGTGCTGATGTTACTAACGCTGACAGCCAGAATTCCCTGGCGTGTGTGGCGGCAGCAGATGGGTGGTTTGCTGATTTTGTTTACCTTGGCCTCGTTGTTGATCATGGTGATGCCAGACGGTATTGCAGTGGTGACTCAACCTCGCTGGCCGACACCCGATGCGATCTCAACCCTAGATCCTCCTTTTGAAACCATCGGCTCCCTGCCAGACACCAGCTATCGCTACGTCATTGTCGACTTACACTGGGTACAGATCACCCAAAAGTCTCTGAAACTAGCAATCAAGATTGGAACTTTGCTGTTTACGTTGATTTACAGCACAAATCTATTTCTCTTGACCACGGCCCCCGAAGAAATCACCGCAGCGCTTGAGGAGCTGATGTCTCCGCTACGATGGTTTAAACTGCCGGTTACTGAAATTGCGCTCACGCTGACCCTATCGCTCCGGTTTATTCCCCTCGTTCTAGAAGAAGTTCAAAATCTCGTGCGCTCTGTACGCACCCGCGCTATTAACTGGCGCAAGCTAGGCTGGCGTCATGCCAGTCAAATCTGGCTGATGGTGGCAGAGCGACTGCTCGACAATCTGCTGCTAAGAGCACAGCAAATTGCTGGTGCTATGAAGGTACGTGGATTTACTAGTCCAGAACATCACCAGGTTCAATGGCATCAGCTTCAGCTACGCTGGTGGGATTGGTTTTTTCTAGTTAGTCTTATTTTCTTTTGGTGGGGTCGATTTGCCTTAGGCAATCCTACATAGCCCACCACTCCCTACTCTTTACTCTCCACTCCCACTTGTCCCTTTCTTCTCCACCCACACTGGCCCAGCAAAATTGGCTGCCCAGACATTGGCAACAGCTTGAGCTAAAACACCGCAGCGGTGCCGATGTCTTTGAAGCCCTGTTTGATTCATCTACCATTGCCACTCTCCTTGAAAGCCCAGATCAAATAGACGGAGCCCCAAAAAAGTTAATCCGGTATTCGCTATGCGCTGGAGTTCCACGCCAAGTCGCGGGCCAGCCTCAGTTATTTACTCCCCCGCTGGGCAAGATCTTGCCCAGCCTCAGACAGCTACTCCATAGCCAAGACCCTGGCGACTGGATCGCATCAACATCGTTGGATAGTCCCCCTGAGACTCTCCCTTTTATCGGTGGTTGGTTGGGATGGTTTGGCTATGACACTGCCTGGGAAATCGAAAACCTTCCTTATTTAAAAGAAGACTCCCTGCCCTTTCCAGTAGCTTACTGGTACGAACCTGAACAGTTTGCCATTCTCGATCACCAACAGCAACACCTGTGGCTAGCTGCTCGCGATCAAATCACCATAGACTCCATGGTGCAACGGCTTGAGCGTCACCGCCCCACCCAACTGAGCCCTCCCTCCCAAGCCTTACAGAAACTGACCTTATACTCTGATCAAACCCAGTTTGAAACCGTTGTCCAAAAGGCAAAAGACCATATCCGATCAGGAGATGTCTTTCAAGTAAATCTTTCCCTGAGGTTTCAAACACAAACCAGTCACTCTCCTTGGCACCTATACCGCCAGCTACATCACATTAATCCTTCTCCCTTTGCCAGCTACTGGCGTACTCCTTGGGGACATGTCATTAGTTGTTCACCCGAGCGACTCGTACATCTGTGGAACCAAACTGCCCAAACTCGTCCCATTGCTGGCACTCGGCCCCGTGGCACCACAGCAGAAACAGACCAAGAGTTTGCCCAAAATCTCGAAACAAATCACAAAGAGCGCGCTGAGCACATCATGCTTGTGGACCTAGAGCGCAATGATTTAGGTCGAGTGTGTACCTGGGGCTCGGTTCAAGTAGATGAACTGATGGTGATCGAACGCTATAGCCATGTCATGCATCTAGTTAGCAACGTCATCGGCACCCTGCATCCCGACCTTGACGGAATCGATCTGATTCGAGCTACCTTCCCAGGGGGAACCATTACCGGCTGTCCCAAAGTTCGCTGTATGGAAATCATTGAGACCTTAGAGCCCCTGCGTCGAAGTTTGTTTTATGGTTCCTGTGGATATTTAGATATCCGAGGACATCTAGATCTCAACATTTTGATCCGCACGCTGCTGTTAACAGCTGATACATCAGGTAGGAGCGTCGTTTGGGGACAGGTAGGTGCAGGAATTGTCGCCGATAGCAACCCTCATCAAGAATGGTTGGAATCATTACAAAAAGCTCAGGCTCAACTGCTCGCCCTTGGCATTTCCCTCTAAATAAACCGGGGATCAAGACAGGTGCTTCACATAGCCATCAACGAATTCTTGAAGAATAGTTAGAAAAAACACTGTAAACTCTATCAGTGTCTTCCGAGTTTACTGGTTCAACTAGGGCCTCAAAGTATATTCAACTTAGGGCATAGCTAGAAGCAGCCTAATCAGGTTCAAGAACGTTGATTTTGACCTTTTGTTAAAACAGCGTTTATGCTCCGACCATCGGACTGGCAGTCACCTACCACTATTAACAAGCAACTTTTAATAAAACCTTTATTAACTCTCCTTTGTTCTCATGTGTATCGCATCCCTTGAATGAGCGCTGAAACTTATCTCAATCATCCTGACTTCGGGCTGTTGTTTCGGATTTGTCTGGTAGATGGTGATAAAGAGCTATTCACCACCCTCTATGCCCAGAGACTATTTTTTCTGGCAAAAGTTGATCGTGCGGCCGGACTGCTCTTTGACCCCATCGGTCGAACAGAGGCACGTATGATGTTAGAGACACGACTTCGCATGTTGCGCCAAGCCGGTCAATACAGCGAATTTGAACAGCTGAATAAGGTGTATAAGCGGACGTTTCAATGATGAACGCGGCGGGGACCTCTCAAGGATCTTCTCAACACCCAGCCAAATGGCAAAGCCAGCAAATTGCTCAAAGAATAGAGCAATTAGAGTTGCCTGAGCATGTTCGCCTTGTGGCCGTGAGTAAAACATTTCCTACCGCTGCCATTCGGGCGGCCTATGCAGCAGGGTTGCGTGACTTTGGCGAAAATAAGGTGCAAGAAGCTATAGCCAAACAAGCAGAGCTTGCTGATTTAACGGATATTACCTGGCACTTTATTGGTCATTTGCAAGCCAACAAAGTGCGTAAAGCTTTGCAACATTTCGATTGGATTCACTCTGTCACTAGTCTTAAGCTCGCTCGAAGATTAGATCACATTGCGGCTGAACTATCTCGTTCGCCTATTTGTTGTCTGCAGGTAAAGCTGTTAGATGATCCCAATAAGTATGGCTGGAGTGAGTCTGAACTCAGCCAAGCTTTATCAGAGTTAGCTCAGCTATCGCATCTCAAGTTGGAGGGGATCATGGCGATTCCTCCCTATGGCCTCATGCAGACTGAAGCTGAATCATTTTTTAACCGAGCTTACGCACTCGGTCAAACGTTGGCAAATCAACCGGAAAATTCGTTGCCAATCCGCTTTTTTTCGATGGGAATGTCTCAAGACTTTGCGCTTGCGATCGCAGCTGGAGCCAATGTAATTCGATTAGGAACGACCCTGTTTGGCGAAAGAAACTAAAGGTTTTCGAAATTGGTTATTGTTTTCAGA
This sequence comes from Cyanobacteria bacterium P01_H01_bin.105, assembly GCA_039178155.1. Classification (GTDB taxonomy): domain Bacteria; phylum Cyanobacteriota; class Cyanobacteriia; order Phormidesmidales; family Phormidesmidaceae; genus Leptothoe. The sequence goes on along the minus strand of JBCDFI010000045.1, from coordinate 8,238 downwards.
TCGATTCGTGTATACTGTGGCTCAAAGTTATCCCCGAACGATGTACGAGGGTATTTTCAAATGTTGGCTCAAAAGAAGTTTCATCTTTTAAGCTGACATATCGCGGCAAGCGTATTCATGCGTTACGACGTTTGCCATTACATTGCCGTTTAAGCCCAGGGAGTCTAAAGTATTCCTGACTTAGGTAATGGAGCTAGAGCCATAGAGACTCTCAAGTGAGAGGACTAGTAGTTTTGCCATTAGTGGTTTACTTTGAGTCTCAAACCATCTCTCAATTCCTTGTAGCTAAGCTTTGAGAGTTTCCCTAGCCAAGTTAGTACTATCCATGACGGAGTTTCAGCCGTGAGCACCATTTTTACTAAATTACGTGACTTTGTTGGCCTTAATGATCCGGCCGATTATGAGTATGAATACGACGAAATGGATGGTGAGGAGTACCAGAATCTCTACGAGCAAGAGAATCATCCCCCTCAGCCCCAACCTCAGTCCCAGCCTGTTACAGGGGTAGCGGCAGAAGCACCTGTTGAGACTCGTGCGCCCCGTCGTCGCATCCGTGACCGAGTAATGTCAACTGATTCTGGTATGGTTTCTATGAATAATTCAATGAGTAGTGTAAGTAACGTGATCGGTATGCCTGGTGCAATTAATGGAGTGTCTGAAGTAATTGTAATGGAGCCCCGCTCCTTTGAGGAAATGCCCCAGGCCATCCAAGCGCTGCGTGAGCGTAAGTCTGTAGTTCTCAATCTGACTATTATGGACCCCGATCAAGCCCAGCGTGCCGTCGATTTTGTAGCTGGTGGAACCTATGCTATGGACGGTCACCAAGAGCGTATTGGTGAGAGCATTTTCCTATTCACACCTAACTGTGTTCAGGTCAGCATGCCCGTTGATGGTGAAGATAATCTGCCCATGGAAGAGCCCGCAATGCCTTCTGCTGCCCCTACACCTGCTTGGGCTACTGAGCAAGTGGCCCGCATGGCCTAAGACCACAATGTCACCAAGAACTTAGAGCGATGCTTCGTTGCCCCCTTCACTTACCTGGCATCGTTCTAGTTACTGTTGGCAAGCCAAGGTTATCAGCCCATTTCAAGGTATTCTTAGAATGCTATAAACGTGTTCGGAGGCCTTGGATCTTTGCCTGGTAAACTCGGCATTATTGGCGGCGGTGTTATGGGAGAAGCCCTGTTGTCCTGCCTGCTCTCTAAGAGAATGTATGCGCCGGATTCCATTGTGGTAGCTGATTTATCCCATGAGCGCAGACAGTTACTCGCCGAGCAATATGATATTCGCACTACCCATAGTAATCGTGAAGTCATTAAGCATAGCGACGTTATTGTTTTAGCGATTAAGCCACAGATTTTTGACACTGTTGCTAGAGATTTCTCAGAGATTGTTGTCAGTGAATCCCCTCTAGTAATTTCCATTTTGGCCGGAGTGGCGATTGCCCGATTAGAGCAAGCCGTCCCTGGCTGGCCGGTTATTCGAGCAATGCCCAATACTCCAGCGACTGTCGGCTGCGGCATGACAGCCATTGCAATTGGTAGCCGAGCTATTGCTGAGCATGTTGAGCTGGCACAACAACTTTTTAGTGCCGTTGGTGATGTTGTGCAAGTTGCGGAACCCTTGTTAGATGGGGTTACGGGACTGTCTGGCTCTGGTCCTGCCTATGTTGCCATTGTCATTGAATCTTTGGCGGATGGAGGCGTAGCCGCTGGGTTATCACGAGCAACGGCAAATAAGCTTGCCTTGCAAACCGTGCTTGGCACCGCTCAGCTCTTAAAAAATACGGGTATGCACCCTGCGGTGCTTAAAGATCGGGTAACTAGCCCAGGTGGGACTACAATTTCTGGCATTGCCTGCCTAGAAGAACTAGGTCTACGTTCAGCCCTCATTGAAGCAGTCAGAGCCGCCAGTAGCCGCTCAAGAGAATTAGGTAACCAACCCTAAGGATTTTTTCGGTGCAGCTTGGCTTATTGACTACTTTTAGCTATTACCGCCTAGTTTGGGTTCTGTCCCCGCTAACAGCCGAGATATATTGCTGCGGTGACGGATAATCACATAGATACCGCCCAAAACAACTAACCCTATAAACGGCAACGGTTGCCTCGTAAATAACATCAGTGCTGGCGCGGCAGTAGCTGCAGAGATTGATCCTAACGATACTGTCTGCGATAGACCAAACACTAGGCCAAAAACAGCAGCCGTACCGAGCCCCACAGGCCAAGCTAGGGCTAGTATTACGCCCAATCCAGTAGCGGCAGATTTACCGCCTGTAAAGTTTAACCACACAGATCGGCTATGCCCCAAAATAGCTAGCAGTCCGGCCAGGGTTTGGACCCAGGTCGACAGAGTCAGACTGTCCTCAAACTGGGCCAGCACCAACCGAGCGATTAAAACAGCGCTCAAACCTTTAAGTAAGTCGATCGCAAGTACAGTAATACCGGCCGGTTTACCCACCACTCGAAAGACGTTAGTGGCTCCTGTATTGCCGGAACCATGTTCACGAATATCAATTCCTTGGACTAGCTTTGCGATCGCGTATCCCGTCGGTAACGATCCCAGTAAATAGGCCAGCACCAGCAGCCCGCCCACAATCCACCAAACCATAAGGTAATCAATCCTTAACAACCAGACTCGATTTTAGTTTAGGGGGTTATGGACCTTCAGAAAACCACATCGAACCATCCTGCCGGAGCAGGATGAATTCTAATATCTAATAGTAATAATCATCCTGGGTCGGATTTGCCGGATCGGGTGCAAACACCAACCAAAGAGGAAACCGCAATGCCGCCAGCGGTAAATTCTCCTCCGATTCATCGATAATTAGCATCGGCAGATAGCCATTGTCCATTAACCGCTCAGCTCGCTGCACCATCGACTCCGGCGATTCAAATAGCATAATGCCTCGATTTGAGCCAAAATCAGCTCGCGACACCCCCAAACAGTCCTGTAGCCAGCGTCGCCATTCCCCCAAACGCTCAGGCGTGTTAGCAAGCACCATGGTGCATAGACGGTCGCCATAGATAGCATAGAGTGCTGATATAGCAGCCGAAGCGACTAATACATTCTGTAAACGGCTGCCCAGACTTTTGACCGCCCCTCGGCCCCCCTGGGTAAAAAACCAGTTGGACACTCGATCCGCATGCACTGTTTCAAAGGTACGCCGCAGCTGCCAAGGAGGTCCGTAGTAATCAGGTCGGGTGCGGTACTGATCAATCAGACTGCGTACCCGTTCTCGCTGTTCTTCAAATCGTTGGACTGAGAATGCGGTGGTATTTGTCGCTACCATACCTGCCGCTGCCATATCTGCCGCACCAGTCGTAGCTGAAGCCTCGGCAGGACGGCTAGGCTCTGGGATCGGCGGAGCCAAATCTAACTGCTCAGCCGACGTGGCCAAGTCCTGCAGACTGCCGACCAAATAATCTTTAAACCCTTGGAGACGCACCGCAAGCTCTTGGGATGCCCCAGCAAACGTGGATCGCATTTCTGCTTGGATGCGATCGCGACGACGTTCTAATTGGTTAATTTCTTGCTGGAGGGCTTGTCGACGAGCTTCTAAATCCTGGAGTCCAGCTTTTACCAGACGAGCCACCTCAGCATCTGCATTACGGTTCGATGACTGGAGAGGTGGCAAGGGGATATCCTTAGACGGCTTGGCAGATGACTCCGAAAACTCTTCAGGCGGCATAGTGCGGCGTAATACTTAATGTGATCTCTTGTTTCGCTCTAAATAATCTAGCCAATATAATCTAGCCAATTGTAGTCGCGGTGCTAGTTACAGACGGGCGCAGGCTATTGATTTAGCCCCACAGCTGCACAATGCTGGTTTAGTTGCTCAAGCAGCTCAGCCGGATTAAACAGCATCGGCAAAAAGTGAATACTCTTCACCTCGCGAAAGTAAAACAAAATCGGCACCGACGACCAAAAAACAGTCCAAGTCTGCCATTCAGCATAGGGAAACTGTCGCAGAATAGTCGTCCCTCGACATACGTGTAATTCCGTATCTGTGAACGTTAGTCGAATAATCGTCGTTTGCACCACCAGAAACAGTCCTAGTAGAGCCACTATCAATCCCACCCAGACTTGCACAGATACTACACACAGGCCAACAAAGAGGATCGACAACGATAGGCGATAGTCTGGACGTAATGTCGTTGCAGCGGATGAAGCTGAAGATAGCGTCGCCATAATAAAGAAGTGTTAAAGGCATATTGATCGAGACCTTCAACTACTTTACCGACAAATGTTCAGGGCCATCCCCCTCTTACAGCTCAGCCCGGATTGTAAATGAATAATCCCCACCCGGTTCTAGCTGATAGTCAAACCGTTCCAAAAATCGTCCCAGAGGTTCTTGAATCAAAGCACGACCTAAGGATGGCTCCACAGTCAAATGTCCGCCACGAAATTTCCACTGAAACTGCCAAGCAAACTCATTAGCATTGACTTCGCCTTCAAGTTTGCCGTGTTGCCAGGATTGATAGGTAATGCGCACATGGGCAGTCGTTTCGGGTAAGCGTCGAGCAGTCACAAGCAAAAATTATGCAAAAGAGGCCTTAAAATTAAGATAGCTACCTCTCTGCTCTAGAGCTACCCTCCCACGCAGAAAATTAGAGACAAAATTAGAAGCGAGGGGAGCAGCGGACTGTTCAAGAAAGAGCTAAAGACGGTAGCCTAAAGGATATCGATTAGCTCGGATGCTGAACGTGCCCCCGGTTTCTAACAGCCTTACTTCCCAACAAAGCCCTCCTGAAAAGATTGGTAAAAAGGTTGGCATCATATACAACGATGTCAAACCTGTCGCCTGTCAGGTGACTCAAGAATTAACGGTCAAACTTGAGGCTCATGGTTGTCAAGTAGCCACAGCAACTGGGTTGGGGGGGCTACTAGGCTATGCCAATGTCAATAAACCAGCCGAGTTAACTCCGATTGAGGCATTGGTTCCCAAAGAATTTGATGACTCCATGGATTTTGCGATTGTGCTGGGCGGTGATGGCACCGTACTGTCGGCCTTTCGCCAGGTAGCTCCAGCTGGCATCCCTCTACTGGCCGTCAATACAGGCCATATGGGTTTTTTGACTGAGACCTATCTCAACCAGCTACCCCATGTTTTAGAGCAGGTGCTGGCAGATAACTACCAAATTGAAAATCGCACCATGGTAGCCGTGCAGCTAGTGCGAAACAACCAGGTAATCTGGGAGGCGCTGTGTCTCAATGAAGTGGTGCTAAACCGTGAGCCCCTCACCAGCATGTGCCATTTTGAGGTGGCCATTGGTCGTCATGCGCCCGTAGATATTGCGGCTGATGGCATCATTATTTCGACACCAACGGGGTCTACGGCCTATTCGCTATCGGCAGGGGGGCCAGTCATTACACCTGGCGTATCGGTGCTACAGCTAATTCCCATTTGTCCCCATTCATTGGCCGCACGGGGCTTAGTATTTCCCAGTGCTGAGAAGGTGGTGGTGTCGTCAGCCAACCCGGACCCGCTGGTGATGGTGGTCGATGGGAATGCGGGCTGCTATGTCGCCCCCGGCGATCGGGTCCATCTGCAAGAAGCTAAGTTTCCAGCCAAGTTTATCCGGTTAAAAGATTCAGAATTCTTTAAGGTTCTCCGCGAGAAACTGGGTTGGGGATTGCCCCACATTGCTAAACCCACATCAGTAGAGCTGCCGTAGTCTATCTGCACGCCCAGAGTCTAGATCCTAGATCCGTCGGTTGATACCTCCGTCGTTAAAGATGTATGACGATATGACTCACTCTTTGGTTAGGAGTATTGGCCAGACTTTTGTACTGGCTTACCAGGAGAATACGGAACAGCTGGCTACATTTTTAAGCCATGCCGGTTGTCACATCGAAGTCTTGCGTCAGATTCACCGAGCCGACTACACACACTACTCACGTAGCTATCTATGTTTGCTCAATCACCGTAAAGCCTGGGAAAGAGCAACACTCTCAGAGCAACCTACCTTAATTGTAGAAGCAGACTTTGTTCCTGTGGCCAACTTTGCCAAATTACCCCCACCCTTTGACCCAGATGACAAAAAAATGGGTATCGCGTGGCTCTACACCTGTGCATCGCAGATATATAACATCACAGACCAAGGCTATGCCCAGGGATATTCCACCGCGATGGTGGCCTACGTGGTAACACAACGCAGTGCTTGGCAGCTGATCGAGTTAGCCGCCGCCGTTGAGGCCAATCCGGGACCAGAAACCTACACCCCCTGGGATTCGGGGATTGAATACTATTTGCGCGATCGCAACTTTCACAATTACGTTCCCTGGCGCAACTATGGCGAACACGGCGGTATTCCCAACCCCGAACATCAGCAAAATAACCTCAGTACTACCCATCGTGCCGATGTTCTTTATGGACCGTTAGCCTTTGAGCCCCCTTATAAAAAAGTTCTCCAAGAACGAGCCTACGGTCGGGTTAAGGGACTCGGGCGTCTGTTGCTCAATAAATATCTGCGGGGGCCAGTCATCCGCGATTCGGCCCAACCAGCTAGACTGCTACGATTTGCCATCGGACGACAGCTAACGTTGCGGCTGTGACCTCGGTCCTTTATTTTTTAACGGCTCTAAGGATTTTCTGCCGTCTGGCCCATCAGTTTTTTAACAATCAGCTGAATCCCCAGCAAAAATAAACCCAGCGCAGCGATGCCAAAAACACCGGCTCCCAGGGCAACACTCCCCACCACCAGTGTGCGTACCGCTGCCGAAAGATTCACTACCGTCGGATTGTCGGACGTCACAGGTTTATTGGCAAAAGTAGTTGCGATCGCAATCATCATGCGATAGACCAAAATCGCCAGGGTTCCCGCGACAAAAGAACCACTAAAGCAACGCAGGGGAGACACTGCTTTCTGCGTATCCGCTGCATTATTGTCAGAGACCTTGGGCACATCAGCCATGATTACAATCCAAACCTGTGCATTTAACCCGTGCATCTAAGTTTACTAGCCGATTACCCATTCCCTATTCCACACGCCTTACCCCCAAACGGTAAAATACGAATCCCTTTCTTTTTCCCACTGTTATGCCCCGTCCCCGTAAACGGTTTGGTCAGCACTGGCTGCGCGACCCCCAGATTTTAAATCAGATTTTAGCGGCGGCAGAACTCTCAAATACTGATCGCATCCTCGAAATCGGTCCGGGGCAGGGCGTCCTCACCAAAGGTCTCGTACCGTTTACCCAGGCCGTAGTGGCCGTAGAAGTAGACCGAGATCTAGTGCGGCAGCTTCAGCAACAGTTCCAGGCATCGGAGCGCTTTCATTTAATCGAAGGAGATTTCTTAGATTTGGATCTAACAGCAGCTTTAGCCGACTATCCAAATTTTCAATCCCCCAACAAGGTCGTTGCCAATATTCCCTATTACATCACTGGACCGATTCTTGAAAAGCTGCTGGGCCGCATCCGCCAGCCTAACCCCCAGCCCTACGAATCGATTGTGCTGCTAGTACAAAAAGAAGTGGCCGAACGGCTATACGCTGAACCTAGGACCAAAGCCTTTAACGGGCTATCGGTGCGGATTCAATATCTAGCAGACTGCGAACTCATTTGCCCAGTCCCGGCCAAAGCATTTAAACCTGCACCGAAGGTTGAGTCCGCCGTTGTCCGCCTGCGTCCGCGTCCCTTTCCTCAACAGGCCAACAATCCTAAGCTGCTAGACACCCTGGTAAAACAGGGCTTTTCTCAAAAGCGCAAGATGTTGCGAAACAACCTAAAAAGTTTGGTAGATCGAGATCGGCTAACCAGCATTTTTGAAACCATGGCCATTGATCCCCAGGTACGGGCAGAACAACTCACTGTAGAAAACTGGGTGGGGCTGAGCGACCACATCAAGACACTAACTCCGGAGAGTCTATGACAAGTTACACGCTACTGTCGGCAGCCAAGATTAATCTGTATCTAGAAATCATTGGTCACCGTTCCGATGGATTTCACGAACTAGCCATGGTGATGCAAAGCGTGGATCTCTGCGATCGCATTACCCTCACCAGCCAGACCATGGCGATCCGGCGGCTACAGTGCAACCATCCCCAGGTCCCCACCGACAGCTCTAATCTGGCCCTCAAGGCCGTTGACCTACTCACCCAGAAATTTCCAGAACTCGCCAATCGCGGTGTGGAAATCAATATCGAAAAAAATATTCCTGTCGGAGCCGGACTGGCCGGAGGATCTAGCAACGCTGCCGCTACCCTAGTCGGGTTAAATCTGCTCTGGAATCTGGGCCTG
>JBCDFI010000044.1:0-17420 GCA_039178155.1 Cyanobacteria bacterium P01_H01_bin.105 | reverse complement strand
GTTCTCGTTGCCTCCGCTGCCCTTGCACCGATTGCATCCGCCGCTGAGCCCGCTAGCTTCAACATTCAGTCCGCTCGCCTAGAAGAACTCGATAGCCGCACTAAGAATTCTGTCCACAAGCTACGCATCGAGCACTTAAATAATCAAACTAAGGCCATCGAAGATATTCAAGCTACACGCTTAGACGCGCTGGATGCTCGTACTAAGTCCGTCGATAACATTCAAGAGACTCGCCTAGATGCACTGGATGCTCGTACCAAGAATAGCGTTCATAAGCTACGCATTGAGCACCTGAATAACCAGACTAAAGCCGTTGAAAATATTCAAGCCACTCGTTTGGAAGCACTCGATGCTCGGACCAAAGCGGTTGACAACATCCAAGAAACTCGCCTCAATGCACTCGATGCTCGTACTAAGTCCGTCGTCCGCTGACAGCGCGGGGCGCGCTTAGGCTAATCAAGTTTGGGTGCCTGGTGCGTCTCCGTACATCTGTGAAGCTTCATTATCTTTCATGAGGCACCCTTCTCTACTTCAGACTCTCCCGACACACACGCTAAGCCTCTGCCGATTATGGTGGGGGCTTTTTTGGAGTTGCTATGTATTGGTTTAGCTGCGCTCTCGATTGTCTGGCTGCGTTAAAAGCATGAACTAGTTGACATGCAACAACCGCATTTTACAAGTTTTTATAGCTTGCGACCAAAACTATTTGTTGACAGCCTCATCTTCTTCTAAGCTCTGGATGAGGCCGAGGGGCGACCACTAAAGTAGGATCAGGGCTTGAAATATCTACGTTAAGTACTGCCAGAGCTCTCACTAAAGCATGGTAACAATCTGGCAAAAAATTATTGGCTGGTAGTACATCGTGAACTTTGAATCGCCGCAACCGATCTTTGATGCGACCATTAGCTCCAACAATAAAAATTTGGCCTTGTTGTCGGCGAAGAGCGGCTCTAATTTCAGCCTCAATCGTTAATGAAGCCGTGACTCCAACTAACGGTACGTCACTCAGGTCTAAGATCAATACACCATAGTCTTGTCCCATATAATAGGCAATTGTCTTCGCTGCCCCGTAGCTCATAGGACCACTCATTTGAAGTAGCAAAATCTGACCTTGGCCCTGATGGAGCAGCTGTCGTTCTTCGGGAGTCAAGACAATTTTGGGATCATCATCAGGATAGGTAACCGCTCGAATTTGTTCGACTTGAATACTGGTTAAGCGTTGAATTGTTAATATATTGGCAACAAAAGCGCCTACTGCCACCGCCGTAATCAAGTCTACGAAAACGGTCAAGAGTAACACTCCATAGGTAACCACTGCGGCTCGAAGCGAGACCTGAGTCACTCGCCATAAAAAGCTCCAATCAATGATTTGAATGCCAACTTTAATCAAAATCCCAGCGAGGACTACGTGGGGTATCTGAGCCGTAATTCCCCCAGCCCACAGCACAATACAGAGCAGAACCAGAGCATGAAACATTCCTGATAGAGGGGTGCGACCTCCTGCTTGGACATTGATAACAGTGCGCATCGTAGCACCAGCTCCAGGGAGACCTCCAAATAACCCTGATAACAGATTGCCAATGCCCTGTCCAATCAGCTCTTGTTCAGAATCATGTTGAGTACGGGTGATATTGTCAGCAACCAGAGAGGTCAACAATGAATCGATCGCCCCCAGGGTGGCTAGCATGAGGCTATAGCCCACAATATCTCTCATTTGATTCAGGCTGAGTCTAGGCCATTGCAGCTGCGGAAATCCTTGGGGGATCTCACCAATACGAGGAATATCACTATTGGGAAAGACAAACGCTGCAATAGCTGTGCAGACAATGAGAGCAACCAGCGGCGATGGCACCAACCGCGCCAACCTGCCAGACCAGCCAAATACAATTGCCAGCGTTAAGATACCCAGGCCCAGTGTCACAGTATGGGGTGTCGCCAAAGCTTCGGGAAGTTGTTGCAATCCGACAATTACACTGCTTTGAGCCGGATGCCCTAGTAACGGTGCTAGTTGTAAGACGACAATGATGACTCCGATGCCAGACATAAACCCTGAGATCACTGTATGTGGCATGAGGGTGATGAACTGACCTAAACGCAACACCCCGAACAGAATCTGAAAAGCTCCGCTCAGCATCACGGCGGTAAAGGCCATCGCCATACCATTCTCAGGATTCTCGGCAATAAGCTTGGTGAAAACGGTGGCCATCACCACAGTCATAGGACCAGTTGGACCCGTTACTTGAGAGGGCGTTCCCCCCAGCAGGGCAGCAAAAAATCCGGTCAGGATGGCCCCATACAGGCCTGCGATCGCACCAGCACCTGAAGCTACTCCGAATGCTAGGGCAAGTGGTAGCGCGACGATGGCCGCCGTCAATCCACCGAACAGATCTCCTCGTATATTTCCAAACCGTAGGCGGTTAATCAGTTGCATCAGTCGCTTTGCCTCGATCTAAGGGATCATTACTATCAACTAAATCTGCCGTATTTTGGGTGGCTCCGATCTACAACCTAAGCCAATTTCGCCCGACAATCCCATAAAATGAAAGCACTAGTCCAACGCAAAAATCACCGATAGCCGTGGCGAGCCCAATATAATGGGAGTGAAAAGACAATCTCGTTTACTTCCCAATCAATAAAACTGTTATCAAAAAACTCAAAGCTTGTACTAAGACCTAAGGCTCCAAAGACTAAAAAGATCAGCAACCGACTACATTAACCATAGGTCCATCTTGAGAAAATCTTTTCTATCCATAGATCTCGTCTTCAAGCTGTAAAAAATAACTCATTCTTGAAGCCTTGTTATTTGTCTTGATAACTTAATAATCTGGTCTCAGACATTCAGTGTATTCAATTACAAAATGCCGTTCTAGCAATGAAGATAGACGCTTTTTGAATATTAAACAATACAAGTCGTCAAATCATGACTTAATCAAAAATAAATATGCAAATACAGAGACATTATTGGGAAAATCAAAAAAATGATACTGGCGTGAAATGTTGCTTAACACTGTGATAGAAGTCACGCTAGCAGATTTCTCTTCGAGCAGCTGCTTCAGCTCTGCCAAAACCAAAATTGACTAAAGTTTTGTAGTCATTAGAGTAGTGACTCTACTCATTTCTATCCGAAGCTCACCATGTCAAGAAGAACACAACTTCTGGGATTGTTCGCTATAAAATGCATTTGAGTAAGACTTGGAAGCCAAGAGCGGTAACCCTCATTACTAATATTGAAACAGCATCGGCCCTCATAATTGATGAGGGGATGCCTGACACTATTCACCGGTCGTTGGCCAACAACAACTTACTACCAAACAAACCCATTATCGATGCAAGTTACCTAGATGCAGACCTGTTAGTCATCACCAGCAAGCATTATCAAATAGACTTCTTCGGGCCAACACACGTCCAGCTGCAATGGCAAGCACACAGCTACACGCTGACAAGGGATTTACTATAAGCGACGTCACAGTGGACTCAAGCTAATGGAACAATCCATTTGTTAAGCAATATTTCGCCACCAGTATCACTTTTTTGCTCTATCCCATTAAGGCTCTTTAGATAGACAGGGTAAAAGAAAAAATTAGTTAAGTGATCCTTGGGAAAGAGTCATTGCAAGGGCATGCTATGTATGTTCAGCATAAAGCCCTGAAACTGTCTAATGATAACCACTGACAGCATTACACCATCTGCTTTGCCACAGATTGCAGACTACAGTGTGCTTACTCAACTGTACAAAGGCTCTAGAACAGCGGTATACCGAGCGGTACACAATGACTCACAGCATCCGGTGGTGATCAAGGTCCTGGCCCATGCGTACCCTAGTTTTAGTGAGCTAACCCATTTTCGCAATCAGTATGCCATCACCCACGATCTGAACATTCCAAGCATTGTACGGCCCTTGGCATTAGAGCCCTGGCAAAATGGCTATGCCCTAATAATGGAAGACTTTGGTGGAAAAGCCCTTCAGCAGTACGTAGTCGAGCAGCCTAGGCCTGAGAAAACGCTGGCTGCCATAGAGGTTCTGGAGATCGCAGTTCAAATCGCCGATATCCTGCGTGAACTCAGTCAGCATCAAATTGTCCATAAAGATATTACACCTGTCAATATTCTGATTCATCCAGACTCTAAGCAGGTGCAGCTGATTGACTTTTCAATTGCGACGCGGCTACCCAAAGAGACACAGGAAATTCAAAATCCTAATGTGCTCGAAGGAAGCTTAGCTTATCTGGCCCCTGAGCAAACGGGGCGGATGAATCGCAGCATTGACTACAGGACCGATTTCTATGGACTAGGGGTGACTCTATATAAGCTACTGACTGGGGAGCTGCCCTTTACTTCGACTGAGGCGCTGGAGCTGATTCACTGTCATATGGCCAAGGCACCTGTGCCTCCCCATAAGGTCAACCCAGAGATTCCATTCATGGTGTCACAGCTAGTTTTGAAGCTGATGGCTAAAAACGCAGAAGATCGCTACCAAAGTGCGGTGGGATTGATCCATGATTTGACCCGATGTTTGCAGGCAGTTAAAGAGACTGGGAAAGTCGCGGCGTTTGAATTGGGCGATCGCGATGTGAGCGATCGCTTCCTTATTCCCGAAAAACTCTATGGACGTGAGACAGAGGTCGAAACTCTGTTAGCAGCGTTTGACCGTGTGGCCGAGGGGCAAGCCGAGATGCTTCTGGTTGCAGGCTTTTCAGGAATTGGTAAAACGGCAGTTATCAAAGAAGTGCTAAAGCCGACTACCCGGCAGCAGGGCTATTTTATTCAGGGTAAGTTTGATCAGTTCAATCGCAATATTCCGCTGCTGGCCTTTGTACAAGCAGTGCGCAATCTGATTTCTCAGTTGCTGTCTGAATCAGATGAGCAGCTGACTCAGTGGCGTAGCAAAGTACTCGAAGCGGTGGGTAATAATGGTCAGGTCTTAATTGACTTGGTCCCAGAACTAGAGCGAATTTTGGGACCGCAACCCGAGGTGATCCAACTGTCGGGGAGTGCGGCTAAAAATCGTTTTAATCGACTCTTTCAACAGTTTATTCAAACCTTTCCTAGCCCAAGTCAGCCGCTGATTATTTTTCTAGACGATTTGCAGTGGGCAGATAGCGCTTCGCTGAATCTGTTACAGTCGTTAATGAACAATGCAAAAAATCTGTTGCTCTTAGGAGCTTACCGAGACAATGAAGTCTTTGCTGGCCACCCGTTCATGCTGACGGTGGATGAGCTAGAGAAGGCGGAAGTGATGGTGAATACGCTGACACTGGCTCCTCTGCACAGGGATGACATCAACCGAATGATAGCGGATACGCTAAAGTGCTCAGTTGAGGTGGCTCAGCCGCTGACGCACTGGGTGTATTCCCAAACCCAAGGCAATCCCTTTTTTACCAATCAGTTCCTAAAGAGACTTCAGCGCGAAGGCTACATCAGTTTCAATTATGCCGAGGGTACCTGGCAGTGCGATATGACTCAGGTAAAATCGCTGGCTCTAACTGAAGATGTCGTATCGCTGATGGCCTCCCAACTACAAAAGCTGCCCCAGCAGACTCAAACAGTGCTGAAGCTGGCGTCCTGTATCGGCGCACAGTTTGAGTTATCTACCTTGGCGATCTCACTAGAAAAGACACTTTCAGAGACTGCCGCGACCCTGTGGCCCGCACTAAAGGAAGGATTTATTCTTGCCGCAACTGACGTATATAAATTTTATCAGGTTGAGCAGGTTGATAACAGATCAATTGATATAGAAGAGACAGGCTATCGCTTTTTGCATGACCGGGTACAGCAGGCTGCTTATTCATTACTGTCAATAGAACAACAAACTGAAGTGCATCTTTCTATTGGACAACACTTGCTGGCTCAGGCTGAGAAAGAGAATCGGCAGGAGGCTGAAAAAAGCAGTCGCCTCTTTGAAATTACCCATCACCTAAATTTAGGCTCTGCTTTGTTGAACACTAAGCAGCAGCGAGAAAATCTTGCTGAGTTAAATCTCAAAACTGGGCGTAAGGCTAAAATGGCAGCAGCCTTCAGTAGCGCTGCAACATTCTTTCGACAGGGTATTACACTGTTGCCCACCGAGGCTTGGCAGTCACGCTATGGGCTGATGCGATCGCTCCACGAAAACGCGGCTGAAGCCGCCTATCTCAGTGCCGAGTTCGACGAAATGGCACGTATGATCGAGGCGGTACAGACCCATGCCAAAAACACCCTCGATCAGATCAAGGTGTACGAAGTGCAAATCCAGGCGTACATGGCGCAGGGCAAACTATCAGAAGCCATCGCCTATGGTTTGGAAATTTTAGAACAGCTGGGCATTCATCTGCCTGCGAGTCCTGTCCCAGACGACATTGATACAGCTATCAACCGTACCTTCCAAACGCTAGCAGGTCGGCATCCTGGCGAGCTAATTGATCTGCCGTTGATGAGCGCTCCTGAAAAGCTGGGAGCTTTAAGTATTTTGGCTCGTGTTGGCCCCTGCGCCTATCAAGCAGCTCCCATGCTGCTGCCGCTGACGGTCATGGAACAGGTGAATCTCTCCATGGAGTACGGCAATGCACCCCTGTCTGCCAACGGCTACGGCTTTTTTGGGCTGATTTTGTGCGGTGTAGTAGGCAATATTGAAGTCGGCTACCAGTTTGGTCAGCTAGCGCTGGCGCTGGTCGATAAGCTCGACGCGGTGGTCGTTCGAGCCGAGGCGTTGTTTGTGGTCAATGCCGATGTGTTGCACTATCAAGAGCATGTGTCCACTACCTTGCTGGGACTACAAGAGGCTTACACAGTGGGATTAGAAACTGGTAACTTTGAATTTGCGGCCCTATCCAGCTACATCTATGCCTACCACGCCTACGCTAATGGCAATAATCTTAAAAAACTTGACGAGAGAATTAGTCACTATACTGTACAGCTACAGCAGAATAAACAACAGAACGCGGTTACCCTTACCCAGGCACTCCATCAGGCGATTAATAACCTGTTAGGTCATAGTAATCAGCCAACGCTTTTGGCGGGTGACATTTATGATCGCAACGATATGCTACCCCAGCATGAACGTAATCAAAACGCTACGGCGATCTTTTCCTTTTACTATAATGAGATGATTCTGGGCTATTTACTAGAAGACTTCTCCCAGGCAGTTGAGCGCGCCCAGCTCGCTGAAAATTATATTCAGGGCGTTACGGCCAATATCGTGGTGCCGTTATTCTATTTTTACGATGCGCTGAGTCAGTTAGCCTACTATATAACTCTGCTCGACAATGCAAATATCACAGAAGAGAAAGCGACACAGCAACAGACACTGATGGCCAGGGCTGAAGAAAGCCAGCAAAAAATTGCCAGCTGGGCCACCCATGCGCCGATGAATTATCAGCACAAATATCAGCTAATCGAGGCGGAGCGCTTGCATGCCTTGGGTGACAACAAAACAGCGATGAACTTTTATGATGAGGCAATCGCGGGGGCTAAAGTCAATAACTATATTCAAGATGAAGCGATTGCCTACGAGCGCGCCGCCCATTTCTATCGTCGCTGGGGTAAACAAAAGGTCGCTGCTGGGTACATGCAAGAAGCTTACTACTGCTACGCACGCTGGGGCGCAGACGCCAAAGTCAGCGAGTTGGAACGACACTACCCGGCATTACTTGATCCTGTTCTTCAGAACCGAGACACAAACATCAACCCGTTCGAAACGATTTTAGCTCCAGCACAGTCTATTAAAAGACCTACGCATTCTTCTATCCACATCAACGAGGCTCTGGATTTTGCGGCGGTGATGCAAGCGTCCCAGGCACTCACTCGAACAATTCAGCTAGACGACCTGCTCAGTCAGCTCACTCAAATTATTCTCAGACAGTCGGGGGGCGATCGCTGTGCCCTAATACTGACAGATGCTGAGGGCACTCTGCACCTAGAGGCTACTGCAACTCCGGACTATAGTGATCAAACCCGATTGCCGCTCAAAAACAATCCTCAACTGCCTGTAAAGCTGCTGAAATACGTGAAAAATACCCAGGAAACGGTCGTCATTGATGATCTCAAAACCGAATTACCCGTTATGGACGGCTATCTCAAACAGACCCAGCCCAAAAGCTTGATTTGTTTACCTTTACTTAACCAGGGTCAGCTAATTGGGCTGTTGTACTTACACAATCAATCAACCAGTGGCATATTCACCCAAGATCGCATTCTGACACTGAGCTTCCTCGCTGCTCAGGCGGCTATTGCCCTAGAAAATGCTCGACTATATCAGCAATCGCAGTCCTACGCACAGCAGCTAGAACAGTCTCAGCTCCAAACAGTTCAAGCTGAGAAAATGGCCTCTTTAGGCAATCTAGTCGCCGGAGTTGCTCATGAGATCAACAATCCCATTAGCTTTTTGAACGGCAGTGTCCCCATTGCTCAAGGCTACTTGGACGATCTGCTTAAACATGTAAGCTTATATCAAGCGACCTATTCTCAACCCACAGAAACGATTGAGAACAATGCTAAAGAGATTGATCTAGAGTTTATAGCCGAGGATTTCTCCAAACTGTTAGAGTCGATGACGGCTGCCAACGATCGCATTACAGCGATTAGCAATAGTTTACGGACATTCTCTCGGGCGGATACCGAACAAAAAACCAGTACCAATCTCCATGTAGGACTTGACAGTACATTACTGATTCTCAAGTATCGCCTCAAGCCCAACGAACATCGACCCAAGATTAGAGTTGTGAAAAACTATGGTGAACCGCTGGTTGTGGAATGTTTTCCGGGGCAGCTCAATCAGGTCTTTATGAACCTTTTAGCCAACGCAATTGATGTCTTCGACGAAGCGGCTCAGCACTCTTCTTTTGATGAATTAGAAGCGGCTACCGAAAATCCTCAAATCATTACGGTCACCACAAAGTTACATGCAACACAGAAAGTAGCGGAGATTTGCATTCGTGACAATGGCACAGGCATGTCGGATGCGGTCAAAGCCAGAATATTTGAACATCTGTATACAACTAAAGGTGTTGGGCAAGGAACTGGATTAGGGTTAGCAATCGCTCGTCAAATTGTGTCTGAAACCCATGGCGGGCAGATCATAGTGAACTCAACGCTAGGTGAAGGTACAGAATTCTGCATCCGTCTGCCCCTGTAAAAGAGCAAAGTTGGCAAGACGCGGACACAAATCCAGGCTGGGAGACACTGAAAAACCATAAGCTATATCCGTTAATCCTTTAGTCAATCTTCAATCAATACGCTCCACAGTGATCACAGACACAAACCCAGGAAAATTGATGGTCATGTGAGCAGACCGTAGGCTTATGCCACAGAGGATTACATGGGCTACATCTCGGCATACAGTGGAATCACAGGCAAAGCAAATGTATTGCATAACCTTCTAGAGTGAACTCTATATCTAAGTAGACAGACTTACTGTACTACTTGCCCCTTATATCTAAACCGAATCCCCTGCGGCCGCTAAGGTTCACAGGGGATTCTTATATTGAAGAGACAGAGACTCCGTGCTTTCCACTTGGCTTTCTACTTGGCCTCTATAATCGGAAACTCGGCTCCTGCCTGATACGCTGCAAAATGCTGCTTGAAATAGGTCGTACTGGTAACGTTGGGTGTGTCAGTAGCATCTGGAGTGTGCTCATAGATAGGGACACGCCGTCGAATAACCTCTATGAGCTTAGGATTGAGATCTTCAAATTTATCCACTCGTTGAATTGTAGTTTCAAACCGCAGGCGAGCTGGATGCCCATAGCCTAGCTTCATCCAGGGGAGCCAGGGGCAGTCGCGAGCCCACAGGGGCGTTGGAGCCGTCACACCAGGACGAACAGCATAGGTGGTGAAATATTCAGTGCCTTGAAATGTTTCGCCAGGGCAGTGGTCACGATACTTAGGCTCGCCTGCTAATGGATGAGGATAGGTCAGGGGAATTTCCTGCACTTTTTGGAGATAAGGTTCACCGGCAGGGATCGTGGTCGTCCGAGGCTTCACGTCTCCCTGGACAATTCGGTTGGCAATGGGAACCACAGGCACGGGAGTTTGATTGGGGAATGGCTGCCACTGGGTGAGGACATCGCCCGTTTCTAGATCGCAGTACAGACCGAGTTCTCGATTGATGCGGTGGCCGTAGTCGCCGTTGACGCCAGAGCAGAGGAAAACTTTGGTGGCATTCATACCTGCGATCGCAAATATCCTCTCCAACGGATCTTCAGGCGACAGTCGCCACCAAACCGTGCCCTCCCAGCGATAGTAAAGCTGCTGGCCGTGGTACCGACGATAAAATTCTAAGTTACTGACATCACAGACATTATTGAAATCGATCATCGTTAACGCACTTTTAAGGACACGTCATGAAAAACTAATGAATAGTACCCATGATCAGCCTGATCCCCATTTTTCTCCATAGAGAAACCGTATAAATAGCAACCACTAAGAACCAATTCTAAAGAAAATAAGTAATTACACTCAGTTGTCATCTTCTCATGGGATTCTTAAATCAAGTTGATAGTTCGACATGTTTCTACCGACTTTGAAACATTAAATACATAGATGTTTTGAAGTTGTGACATGTAAATAGTTGCTCGGGCCACCGTTGCGAGGTTTTGAGCATTACTAAACGAACTCCTAAGGTTTTGTTAATACCTGTTGGTATTAGCAATTTAGAACCGGGGTTGACTGTTTATTGACAGTCAGCTCCTGGGGTGGGTTAACAAGAAGCGGGCGAGGCAGTAATTACTGTTTCAACCGCTTTTTTTTTTCGATAACTTCGCGATAACTACGAGCTACCCTAGTACTGCATTCAGTCAAAACCTATGGACCCATCCAAACATACTCAGTCACTCTGGCAGCTAAAACCTTGGTGGTGCCAACCATGGTCCATCGTTTTAACCGGTTTGACTGTGCCCACAGTCAGCTGGGTATGGCTGCATCGCTGGTGGATTACAGCACCAGCAGCGTTAGTGATTTTGGTGTGGTGGTATCTGTTTCTATATTTGGTCCCAAAGCAATACAAAACCATGCAGTCTGACCTATGAAGTATCTACCACTCGCAGCACGCATTTGTTTAGCGCTCATTTTTTTGAAGGCTGGCATCACTCACATGCTGGGCTTTGCCGGATTTGCCAATATGCTGGGCCAGAGTCTACCTCTGGGTGGGTTACTCGCCGCTGGAACGATTACTTTTCAGCTGCTGGGCAGTCTATCATTGCTGCTCGGCTATAAGGTCAAAATTGGAGCGTTATTGCTGATTATCTTTTTAATTCCGGCCACCCTGATATTTCATAACTTTATCGTTGACGGCAGTGAGATCAACGCATTTCTCAAAAACGTAGGTTTAATCGGCGGCTTACTTATGGTGATTTATACAGGTGCTGGTGCCGCTAGTCTGGATCAGGCATTGGGCTAATTGCCTAGTCTGCTAAAGCATTTTCCTTAGGTGTTTTCTCGAAGTAGTATTCGATCGGACACTTGATTATTTCGTCTTAGGTAGCTGAGCACTCTCTAACTGCTGCTCTAACTGCTCCACTGTGGGTAGAGTCCCTTGTAAATCTACGGGTAATTCCCTGCCTAGCTGATGGGTAGCAACGCCAATGGGTTTATTCACATCCCGTAGGGAATACTCGGCCACGGTAGCATCGTTTGACTTGCACAAAATCATGCCAATGGTGGGCCGATCATCTACATGGCGCAACAGATCGTCAACGGCAGACACAAAAAAATTCATCTTGCCGGAAAACTCAGGCTCAAACTCACCGAGCTTGAGGTCAATCACAACAAAACAGCGCAGCTTTAGGTGATAAAACAGCAAGTCAATGGCATATTCTTTTTTACCAATCTGGATGGGATACTGACTACCGACAAAAGCAAACCCTACCCCTAGCTCTAGCAAAAAATCGCGGATGTGCATCAGCAATGATTGCCCCAGATCGCGCTCCTGGGCATCGGCTGCCAGGGTGAGAAAATCAAAATTGTAGGGGTCTTTGAGCAGCCCTTTAGCAAGGTCGGACTGCTCCGGTGGCAGAGTGCGCTCAAAGTTAGTAACTGCAGGACTCTTTTGGGTGTGCAGCCCTTGATCAATTTGCAGGAGCAGCACATTACGACTCCAGCCATGCTCAATGGTTTGACGAGCATACCAAAGACGATCTTCTGGTGTTTTAAGCGCATCTAACAACCGTACATTGTGGCCCCAGGGAATCTGGGAGAGCACTTGCTGCACCACTTGAGCATCGGGGTAAGCATCGGCAAAGGCTCGCATGTACTTGAGATTGCGAGCCGAAAACCCAGTCATCTCAGGAAAGTCGCGTTTGAGATCTTTGGCGAGACGATCAATAACTTTCGTACCCCAGCCTTCCTGCTGCTGCCGGTCTAAAATTTCCCGACCGATTTGCCAGTAGAGCACAATTAGCTCTTGATTGACCGCCAGCGCCGCTTTGACCTGGGCCGACCGAATCCGATCTTTTAGGGATTGTAAAAATTGGCGGTAGTTGTCTGGCGAAAGGGGGTTAGCCATGGGGCAGAACGCTTAGAACAGACCGTGGGGGTAAATTAACCCATTGGTAAATCTAGCCCACTATAGCTGCAGCTACCTAAACTAGATATTGGCTGATTGCGACTGCGCCCAGCTAACGGTGCCCCCTTCGATTTAGCTTAAGGTTTACCCGGTCTTAAGACTCTGATCCTTTGCTGATTTGAATATGCTCCATCACACGGATCTTTTTGGCTTCTGAGCCATTGCTGGGCTTAGCAACGTTGAGACTGACCGTGGTACTAATGGCAAGGTGCTTACGGATTTGATCTTTGGTAGCCATGGTAGGTTCGTTACTTTTTGAAACAACTCAAAACTTTTGTAACAATAGCTCAAAAAAGAAATTGGCTGCCCAAAACGCTTAAAGTCCCAGACAGCCAAGGCAATCATCACTATTTAGCATCTTGACTTCTACTAAAGAAACCTTAGATGCCTTCACATTCTTTAATATAAGCCAATAAAAGTACAAAATATCAATTTTCTTATGAGTGGGAGATAAGTTATGGGGTGGCCATTGCCTGGAGCCTCGCAGTAGAGGTGTAAAAATAGCGTGAAAAAACAGCAAATAGCGGTGATTGGCGGTGGTGCAGCCGGTTTTTTTGGCGCGATCGCAGCCGCCAGTCCCAATACCAGCGTCACCCTCTACGAAGCCGGTTCTGAATGCCTTGCCAAAGTGCGGATTTCCGGCGGCGGTCGCTGCAACGTCACCCACCACTGTTTTGACCCGGCAGAGCTAGTGCACAACTATCCACGCGGTGGCAAAGCACTGCGGGGCGCATTTTCGAGATTTCAGCCTAAAGACACCATTGCCTGGTATCAGCAGCGCGGCGTCAAACTAAAAACCGAAGCCGACGGTCGTATGTTTCCTGTCACCGATGACTCGGCCACCATTGTGGACTGTCTGATGAAAACAGCCATCCAAGCAGGGGTAACTATTAAAACAAAATCACCCGTCAAACAGGTTAGACAGACAGATTCAGGGTTTTCGGTCGGTTTCAAGCATGGTGAAGTCAAGTGCGATCTCATCCTGCTCGCCACCGGCAGCAGCCCCCAGGGATATCGCATGGCCAAAAGTCTGGGTCACACCCTTGAGCCACCAGTGCCGTCCTTGTTTACTTTTACAGTTAAAGATGCAGCCCTGCGACAGCGCAGCGGTCTGTCAATGAACCCGGTGGAGGTTAAGCTCAAACTCTCTGGGCACAAGAAACCCCTGACCCAAACTGGACCTGTCTTAATCACCCACTGGGGTCTGAGCGGTCCTGCCGTGTTAAAGCTGTCGGCCTGGGGTGCTCGTGCATTGCATGACCAGGGGTATCAGGGCACCGTGGTACTCAACTGGCTGCCACAAATGGGCCAGGATGAGGTGAGGGCTTCGTTGCAACAGGCGAGAAATGAGGGAGGGAAACGTGAGATCGCAAATCACAACCCCACATCGGCCCCCAAGCGTCTGTGGACCTACTTTGTTCAACGGGCTCAGATTGACGCTCAAACTCAGTGGACCACACTCTCCAACAAAGCCATCAACAAACTCACCCAAGAACTCTGCCAGGGAGAATACCCGCTCCAAGGCAAAGGAATCTTTAAAGATGAATTTGTTACCTGCGGTGGCGTCCGTCTTAAAGAAGTGAACTTTAAAACGATGGAAAGTCGTCTTTGCCCAGGTTTGTTCTTTGCCGGAGAGATTCTAGACATTGACGGCATTACCGGGGGGTTTAACTTTCAAAGCGCCTGGACTACAGGCTGGCTGGCGGGACAGGGCTTATCGTTAAATCTCTCCTGACCAGGTTAATGTCTGTTCTGCCGAGTTGTCGCCATAGGAGCGAATAATTTTCAATTCGACCTGGGCTCGCGTCCCACCGCTGAGCAACTGCGATCGAATCGGTAATCGCCCTAAGGATAGGGTAAATCGATTGTGATCTTGTTGGACCAAGTCTTCAGGGACTAGGCCTTCATATTCAAGATCATAGCGACGACGACGACCGTCACTACCCGACGTACTGTAGCGGACCTCAAAGCGAGTGTCTAACACATCTGATTTTTGAGCTAGATCAACAACATTCACTTCAAAGGTACGGCTGCGACCGTCAACGCGCCCTAGGGCTAACTGAGTCACATCAGCCACTGGGACAATGCCATCCACGCGATAGGTGAGCAAAGTCTCTTGCTCGATGGTTTCTCCAAGCAGCCAATAGGCCTCAGGGAAATCAACGCTCACCCGACCATCGGTCTGTAGCTCTAGATCAACTGTTTCAGTCAAAGATTGGGCAGGCTGAGGTGCCTGCCAGTCCAGGGTAAACTGTCGCTCAATGTGGCCAGTATAGGCTCGGTATTCATTGGCAATGGTGGAGCCAGGTGCGAGTAAGTTTTTAGCTCCGCTGCGGGTCTCCCATAGATTGCGGGATAGGGTCAGGGTTTGGTTAGTCAAACGTGCGATCGCAGCGGACTGGCTGGGCGATTCCTGCGGTAACGGTTCTACTTGATTGATCACAACGAGCTGGCCAAGGGTTCCCGCCTCACCATCACGACCGTCATAGCCATCGTCACCATCGTCACCGTCATAACATTCGTATTCTTCTAGCTTACAGGTGCCATCCTTACAAACTTCGACGGTCCAACGATCATCATCACAATGACAGCCATCTGTGCCATCACCACCGCGACCGCCACGGCCACCGCGACCGCCCGCAGCCTCGACTAAAACCTGGCTTAGCGCACTGGGGTTGGTGTAGTGAATTGTCAGGTTACCGCCATTGCCACCGCGACCGCCGACACCGCCATTGCCACCGTCACCACCGTCAGCGGCTTGCAAATCTTTCCGTTCATTACGGGGCTGTCGCCGACAGCGGACCCAATCACCATCTTCGCCGTGGCTGCCATCTTCACCGTCGGTTCCAGATAGATCCAGCCGCATGGGCTCCCCCGTCGCCTGGATGGTCTGGTTCATGCCATCGCGCCCGACTCGCCCCGCTCGGCCATCGCGACCATCCTGAGCATCTCGCCCAAAGGTACGACTTGCCAATGCAGCTGAACCACAGATATCCAAAGCTGAAATGGATACCCAGCTGGTTACTGTCATCGTGGCAGCCGTCATGGCGCTTAAACTCAAACGTGCGAGATAGGGCCAACTAGAAAACACAGTCATAGAAACACTTACCGAAAGTCAATAAAGGGGCTCAGGAAAATATGTCCTTGGCATGAGTCCAAGCCACAGTTCCGATATCGGAATTCCAGGTCATTCCCCCGCTATTTTAAGTAAAACTACGTAGCCAGCCATCGCCATCAGTAATGGGCCAAAGTTTTTTGTGACTACCCAGTCTTTGAATTATCAATATCTGATTACCCATCAAGGATGTAGCGCAATGTGTAAGCCGAGTTGATAGGCTATAGGTTGCTTGCTTATATCGTGTCCATGCTATCCACCCTCGACGATCTCAAACAGCGCCTGCAAACTGCCCTTGTCAATGCATTTGGCCCCGATTTGGAGGGTACAGACCCGGTATTGGTACCCACGAATAATCCGAAGTTTGGTGACTATCAGGCCAATGTAGCCATGTCCCTGGCCAAGCGCCTTAAGGAAAAGCCGCGTGCGATCGCAACGAAAATTGTCGAGAATCTCACCATTGATGACCTCTGCGAACCTCCACAAATTGCCGGTCCCGGTTTTATCAACCTTAAGTTTAAGACCGACTATCTCCAAACTCAGCTCAAGACCATTTACAACGACAAACGCTTAGGCGTGCCCACCGCCAAACCGATACAGCGAACAATCGTCGATTTCTCTAGCCCCAACATCGCTAAAGAAATGCACGTAGGTCACCTACGCTCCACCATCATTGGCGAATGTATTGCTCGTACCCTAGAATTTTTGGGTCATGATGTCCTGCGACTTAACCATGTGGGCGACTGGGGCACCCAGTTTGGCATGCTGATTACCCATCTAAGGGATGTATGCCCTGAGGCCATTACCGAGACATCCTCAGTAGATATTGGCGACCTCGTAGAATTTTATAAACAAGCCAAAAAGCGATTTGACGAAGACGAAGACTTCAAAGCCACCTCTCGCGAGGCAGTCGTGGCTCTTCAGTCCGGTGAGGAAAGTGCCCGTAAAGCGTGGCAACTCCTCTGTGAACAGTCTCGAAAAGAGTTTCAAAAGATTTATGATCGCCTCGACATTACCATTCAAGAGCGAGGAGAGTCTTTTTATAATCCCCTGTTAGAGGATGTCGCTCAAGATCTCAAATCTCTGAGTTTGTTAGAAGAAGATCAAGGAGCCCAGGTTGTTTTTCTAGAAGGATTTACCAATAAAGACGGCAAACCACAACCGCTGATCGTACAAAAATCTGACGGTGGGTTTAACTACGCCACCACCGACCTTGCAGCTATTCGGCAGCGTACCATTGATGAAAAAGCCGAGCGAGTTATCTACATTACCGACTCAGGTCAGGCCAATCATTTTGCCCAAGTCTTCCAGGTAGCCAACCGCGCCCATTGGATTCCTGAAAATGTAGAGCTAGTCCATGTTCCCTTTGGTCTAGTCAAAGGAGAAGATGGCAAAAAACTTAAAACCCGTTCTGGTGAAACCGTCAAACTCAAGTCTTTACTGGACGAAGCAGTTATTCGTGCAGAACAAGACTTACAAGCGCATATTACCGCAGAAAACAGAAACGAGTCGAAGGAGTTTATTCATACAGTTTCGACCGCTGTTGGTATGGGTGCTGTGAAATACGCCGATCTGAGCCAAAACCGCACCAGCGATTATATATTTAGCTTTGACAAAATGCTGGCTCTCCAAGGCAATACGGCCCCTTATATGCTCTATGCCTACGTGCGAGTCCAGGGTATTAGCCGTAAAGGCGACATTGACTTTACTCAGCTAGGTGACGCATCAATTTTACTAGGAGATGATTCAGAATTAGTTCTAGCCAAACAC
>JBCDFI010000043.1:0-17528 GCA_039178155.1 Cyanobacteria bacterium P01_H01_bin.105 | reverse complement strand
ATTAACACCTAAGAAATTATCTCAGGTGTTCCTATAGTTCCGAATTGCTAGAGATTGCTAACCTCTCCAAGCTGGCCTGCATGATCTCATTACTTTGGCCCGATACCGAAAACACCAGCGCCTCTCCATACACCCGCTGAGCCGGATGCCCTACAAAATTCGCCGCCCCCCGCGACACAATCACCGCCCCGTGGCCACACCGCACTGCTAAATCAATCGCCCAGGCCCGCAACCGTAACCGTTCAACTGATGGATTTCCCAACGTTTCATAGGTCTCCTCCCGACAGCGAATAACCTCATCATTTAATCTCTTATAAGTCTCATCGATCTCAGGAAACTGAGACGAACGAGCCTGTCTAAGAATATTCAATCCACCCTGGGCACAGCCTAATGCAAAGAAATTATGCGTCAGCGGATACCCCAGATCGGACTGCTGAATCCAGCCTGCAGGTTTAATATCTAAAACTAACTCCTCCGGTGCAACCCAATTTTGAAGAGTTGCTGTTACTGTTTGCGTTGACTTCAGTGCTGCTAGTTCCATCGGTTCACTAAATGTAAGCGCATTCTTTATCGGGTGAAACGGAGCCAATACAAATACTGCTTGCCCATCCGGCAGCTGCGCCGCCAGCATCCAATGCTCAAAAATTCCAAACCCTGTAACCCACGGAACTTTACCGTTAAACACATAGCCACCGTCAATCTCTTTTGCCATGACCGGTTGCTGTGCTCGACGCAAGTGGGAAAATCCAACACCAAGGCCAATGTGGCCTGCGATCGCACTCCTTAGATATTTCTCCTTCAATCCCAGATTGTCAGAATTTGACAACTCTTGCACACACCGCTGATGTTGACTTTGCAGAAACGCCAACGCCCCAGAATGACATGCCAGCTGCTCCGTAAATTCATATATCGCCCTAGAATTCCACGCTTGACCACCCCACTCCTGGGCTACCTTCAATCCCAAAAAATGATGCTTTCCCAGCTGTTGAAATGCCCTGTGTAATGTCTTTGGATGCCTATCCAACTGGGCTGCTTGAGGAGCGATAGAGAGCAGCAGCAGACGCTCAAGACTGTTGATTTGCGGACTGGTAATAGCAGATACACTCATGAAAGCTCAGAACCTAGTGAAATAGCTTTCTCCACTGTAACCAATCAGCTGCTGCTATGAATCCAGCTGAAAACGTATAAAATCCATACAGCAGTTTGCCGATGAGCCAATTGTCAATTTAAAATAGTATCCGAAAAGTAGGTGAGGCTTTAGGATCGGATTTAGAAGAATTTGTGTCGTGAGCCCTGATCAGATAATTGGTGGCAGCAAGGGTTGAGTTTGTAAAAGCCGATCTGGATTTAAGAGAAATAGAATAGGTTGACTATCAGATTGTACGATTAACCCACTTACACATTGAATATTAACCCTGACTGCATAATTGGCTGGTAAAGGCACAATGTCTGACTGTGCAAACCGCCGCACGGTTGGAGAAGATGCAATCGGTAATCCAACCAACTCTTCTTGGCGGCTACGAATAATTAACAAGTATCCCCGAGTCTGCTTTTGGTCTATAGCTGTAGCTGGCTGTAAAGCCGGATCTTCGGCTACAAAATCAGATAAATATGTTTGATTACTGCTCTTGCCAAAAACCTGATGATTAATGTCTAAAACCAATAGCTCTTTGCCTTCGTAGACAGTAAGTCCTGCTCCAGTATTATGATAATTTCCTTGGGTATCGCTTTTAGAGACAACCTTCTTTACTGCAGAAATAGGTAGTGCAAACCATTCCCGTTGAATCTCAAAAACAATCACTTGTTGAGTGGTTTTACCTTTATGAGTTCTCAGACGTCGAGCCTTAAAGGGAGACACAATAACCATAGGATTGATTACACTACACTAAGAGATTGCTTTTGAAGTACCTGCTCAACCATTTGCAACAACTCATGATCTTGATAGGGTTTGGTAATGTAAGCAGTTGCCCCTAGACGCATTGCCAGCTGACGATGCTTTTCACTACCGCGTGAGGTCAGCATGATGATAGGTAATTCCTTCAATCTAGCATCTGCTTTAATCTCTGCTAGCACACCATATCCATCGAGTCGAGGCATCTCAATATCACAGACGATCGCGTCAACGGATAGCCCTCCTAGTAGCTGATCCACTGCATCTTGCCCATCTTTTCCTTGCTCTACACCATAGCCCGCCTGCTCTAGAGTTGTTCTTAACAGCTGACGCATATTGATGGAGTCATCAACAACCATAACGTTAGCTTGTTGTGCTTGAGGCAGAGCAAGTTGTCTAGGTGGTTCACTATCTATATTTGATTGAAGCAATTGCTGCCAATTTTGAGAAGCTCTAGATGTAGTCTTTTCCTCATCGTCGCTATCAATCCATTCCAACAGCTTGGCTGCATCAGCTAGCGGCACTACATGACCGTCTTCTAGAATAGTACAGCCATTGAAACCTGGCGGCAGACTAATCACATTTTCAACCTGACGGATAACGACCTCTCGTTCTTCCCAAAACCGATCAATATATATGCCGCTTAGAGTTTCTCCTCGATTAACAATCAGGATTGACGGCTCATTAATGATGGGTGCCGTTTCCGTTGCTATGGGTCGTAAAGGACAACGAAAATCTAACCACTGATCTAGATGAATTAATGGTACTGTCAAGCCCTCCCAATTAATCACTTCTTGCTCTGGCGAATCAAAGAGCTGTACAGTGTTAAAGCGAATCATTTCTTCGATACCATCAGTGGGAAATGCCAATCGCATACCACCGCTCTCAACTAGTAGAACTCTTACTATAGAGAGAGTAAAGGGTACACTAATAGTAAATGTTGTACCAATATCGGGCTGAGTATCAACTTTAATTTCGCTTCGAATCTGTTCAAGACTGGTGCGAACCACATCCATGCCAATACCCCGCCCTGAGAGACTAGTCACCTGGGGAGCCGTGCTGAATCCAGGTTCAAAAATCATCCCCAGAAGGTCACTTTGGCTCATGCTATCGAGCAGTTCATCGGTGAGCCCCATCTGATGGGCACGATCGCGAATTTTAGTTAGGTTGATTCCTGCACCATCATCACTAATGGAGATCAGGGTTTGATTACCTCGATGAGCAGCCCGAATCTCGATTGTCCCCTGGGGAGGTTTCCCCTGTGCTTGACGAGTCTCGGCGTCTTCAATGCCATGGTCAAATGCATTGCGGAGGAGATGTATTAAGGGATCGCGGAGATGTATAGCCACAAAGCGATCAATTAAAGTAGCGCCACCTATGATTTTTAACTCAACTGTTTTCCCATACTGCAAAGACAACTCTCTTACGGTTCTTGGGAAGCGCTCAACAATATCAGATAGAGGTCGCATCCTGGCTCGTGTAACATTAATCTGCAGAGCTTTAGCAGTACGGTTTAAATTACTGGATGCTTGCTTGATTTCCCGCATGTTGAGTTTTACATCGCTGGTAACCTCTCTAAGCTGAACTAAGGTTTCTCGCTGATCTTGCGATAGAAGGTGTAGATCGCTATAGCGATCAAGCTCCAGACCATCAAAAGCTTGCCCCGTGGATTTAGACTGGCCAGTCAGTGATAGTGAGTTGTTCAAACCTTGGAGGGTGTGCATACCTATCGCCGGTGTTTGGTACCCTATCCGCTTTATTTGCTTTGTGTGGTCAACAGCCGATCTATCAGCAGTTTTCGAAAGAGGAGCAGAGGCATCGACCGAAAGCTGATTGCAAAACGTTTGCAGTTCTGCATTAGTCCCCTCTAGACTTCTCATTCGTTGAGAGAATAAATTCATTAAGTCTTCCATTTGATCCAAGCGCGAGTTCATTGTATTACGCTGGATAATCAGTTCTCCAAATAAATCATTTATCTGAGTTAGTAGCTTGATGGGAACTCGAACGGTATTTTCTTGATGTTCTTGACCTTTATTGGCAGGAGATTCTACCGGCTCAACAAAAATTTCTACAAATTCTTCTGCTTCTTCTGATGGAGATTCAAGGAATGAAGAAAATTCAGCTCGTGAATCTATGTCAGGTTTTTTGTCTTTAGCCGATTCGAGCGAGTCTAGATCAACAGAAACTGATGGTTCATCAAATTGGAATTCAGCCGGATCAAAATTCTCAATCGCTGCCTCAATACCAGCCCAATCCATTTCATCAATAGGATTCAGAGCGTTGTTTTCAAAATTATCGTCAGCGATAGTGACGTCAATGAGGTCACTGCCACTCTCAAAGACCTCAACATCATCAATAGTACTGAAAGTGGGAATAGTTTCTGAATTATCATCTAAGTCCCAAGTCTCGAATTCAGGAATCTCTATTTCAACCTCTTCTGCAACGAAAAAGGGCTCTGAGTCAGTCACTTCGAAAGAGGTATTTTCAAATACCTCAGACGTATCGGTTAAAGCTGACTCTAGCTGAGTAGGAAGCTTATCAATCTGTCCAACCATGACCAATGCCTGGGATCGTTGCCAAAGTTCTAGGGACTGATACGCTAAGGGTTCTATCTGATCTGGGGAAGCCTTTGATAGCTGTTGATGAATAGAGTCACATAGATTGCAAAATGCATCAAGCTGAAGCATTTTACCCAGATCGTGTAGTTCCTCCACCATCAGCTCTAGTTCTTCACGCAGACAGGGTAAACCTGGCTCTGCTAGTACCGATGTCAGTCGCTCTAGTAACTCCTCCACTTCAGTACCGAACATAACCACGGCTGTGTTGTCATCGGTTTCCTCAGCTAGCAAAGCGAGTTCGTCACTAGGCTGTAACTCGCCCAAACGATCGTGTAGCGTTTCAAAATAAGGATAAGCATGCTCGTTGAGCCATGAGTCTGTAATTGGCAGTGCTTGACGATGAAGTGAGCTAATCTGGCGCATGCTATCTAGACCATTTAATAACAGCATTTCCAGCGCAGCATCAAGCTGAATGGAGTTTCGGCGAACCTTGACAATCTTTAGAGAATCTTCGAATTGATGGGCCAAATGACTCATGGATGGGCATTCGATCATCGAGCCGATGCCTTTAATTGTATGGGCTGCCCGTAGCGCTGCATCCATTTGCTGTGGATCTACACCGGTTTCAGCAAGACCGATTAATACTGATTCGATGGTGTTGAGATATTCATCAACTTCGTCTAGGAAGTTGAGCCAGACCTCACGATCCGCTTCATTTGACATGGTTTTAATTTAATAGAGCAGAACTAGTTTGATATGGGAGAGAAAGGCTACGATGCCGTTGCTGATCGCCAAGACAAATTAAATCAGCCCAACCCTGTCTAAGAGATCAGCGACGACTTACTATGCTTCTGTCTTAACTTTGAATTGGTCTACAGCAGATTCCAGTTCGCGGGCAACTTCTACCGTATTTTGTAGTTTTCCAGCTACTTGGCGTGAAGACTCTGATGTGCGTTTAGAGGCTTCGGTAATTTGCTGCATTAGCTGAGTCACCGTCTGGGATGTTTCAGCCTGTGAAACAGTTGCCTGAGAAATAGATTGCAGGAGTTGGTCAATTGTCTGCGATACTTCCACAATCTGCCCTAACCCTTCCTTAGTCTCTTGTACTAACTGAGTACCTTCTACTACCTGAGTTGTCCCCCGTTCCATGGCTTCTACCACGTCTCGAGTACCCAACTGAATGTTTTTTACAATTTGCTCAATCTCTTTGGTCGCTGCTGCAGACTGTTCTGCTAGTTGACCAACTTCGCTGGCAACTACAGCAAACCCTTGACCATCTTCGCCTGCGTGAGCTGCCTCAATACTAGCGTTTACAGCTAGCAAGTTCGTTTTCATGGCAATCTCGTTAATCAGCGAGACCACCTGCGAAATTTGCTGAGAGGACTCACCTAGTTGTTTTACTTTCTTACCTGTGTCTGCCACCGTAGACCGTAGACCCAAAATACTCTCTACCGTTCGATCCATTGCAGTGCCACTGTTTTGTGCTGCATTGGAAGCAAGTTGGGCTACTTGAGCAGCTTGGCGAGCGTTGTCGGCTACTTCTCGAATTGATGTAGACATTTGCTCGACTGAATTTAGGGTCTTGGTAATTTCATCCATCTGAGCGAGTGCTTCGTCGGCTAATTGTTGAATCGCGCCTTCACTCTGGTCAATGGACACATTTACCTGTCCTGTTGCCTCTTTTACCTGGATTACAATGGATCGTAGGTTCTCAATAATGGCATTGAAGACGTCACCAATAATACCGATCTCACCTGCTGTTAGCTCGGTACGAACAGTCAGATTACCGTTGGAAGCCTCTTCCATTTCATTTAGAAGCTGCACCAGCTCGCGCTGTAAAACTTCGTTGCGTTGTCGTTCTTCTTCAGCACGTTCTACCTGGGCTTGGGCAGAAATCTGCCGCTGCACAGATTCTTCCTGTTTGATGAGTAGTGTCTGAATTTGTGATGCCATCCGGTTGATATTGGCACCTAATTGAGCAATTTCGTCATTCCCTCGAGTATTGATGCGGGTACTAAAATCACCTTTCCCCAGTCGTTTTACCGAGTCACTAATTTGCAAAATCGGTAAGGTTGTTCGAGTTGCGACTAAGGTAGCAATCACGGCTACGAGTAGTACGGTGATACCGGCACCAACAAGTACAGTGTTTAAAAGTTGGCGTGACACTGCAAATGCTGTGCTTGTATCTACTAAGCTAACTACGCTCCAATTTAACTGAGGATTATTAGAATCATGGATAATAGGGGCATAGGCCGCCAGCTGATCATCCTCTCCTTCATTTAGAATGGCACTCTGGGTTTCTCTATCCTGAAGCCAGGAAACTGAGTTGGAGAGGTTAGTTAAGATGGGATTGGGGGCAGTGTCATCAGTATTAGATAAGAAAATTTGTCCGTTAACATCGAGTAGTGCCAGTTCGACATTTTCGGAAGCAAAATCACTCACACGCTTTTTGAGTTCTTCAATATCAAGACGCACACGAATCATGTAGAGCATCTCACCGGTTTGGCTGTCAAAGATTGGTGCAGCTCCGATCAAGGCAAAATCCAAGTCTCCTGCTAATGGTTCCCTCGGCTGTACCCAGGTAATATCTTGACTGGCGATGATGTTCTTAAACCAGTCGTTTTGACTAACATTGGATGAGATGCCATCCGGATTGCTCACAGCAATCGGATTACCGTTGAGGTCTACCACTGCAATATCTTCATAGAGTGGCGATTGCTCAACTAGAGTTCGTAGGAAAGCATTGCGATCAGTAACTTCTGTTGCTTCGCGCACGGTTTCATTGGTGAACATGCTCAGCTGCGAAAAGGTTCTCAAGTCTTGGAACCGAGCATTCATAAACCCTGCAGTAAATTTAGCAATGTCGGATGTATTCTCTTCTCTAGCCTCAGTTACCTGAGATTCAACCCTTTTTTCTACAGAGAAATATCCTAGGCCACCTACACCAACTACCGGAGCGACCCCCAACGACAACGCTAGGATAAGCACCTTTGTTCTTAGGGTCAGCTTTTGCCAAAATCCCTTGGACGTTGTCTGTGGTGCGGACTGGTCAATATACTGTCGGTTACCAGTCACTAAAGGGGAATATTCCGCAGAACTCACGCTGTCCGGCAGATTGCCACTAGAAGTAGTAAAATCGTCTAACTGAGATGGAAATTCTGTATTAGGGGCCATCTTTGTAATTTTCTAGGTTAGGAGTGTATAGAAGATATTTAGAGAATTAAGCGCCGAAGGTATATCCTTAATGGCTTTGTAAAATAGGTGAGCGGGCAATTGCCTCAGCATCTAAAACCAGCATCATTTCATCTTGCTGTAGTAAACACCCACGCAAACAGGGCATTAGAGTGGGGGCAAAATGCCCTTTGGGTGTCTGAATTAAATCTGGTGAAACGTGAACAACTCCTCTCATGGTCGGTACAATTAGTCCTAACAGCATGTGGCTGTGGACGGTTGATATGAGCATATTCTGTTGCTGTACTTGTTGAGCAACACGAATAATAACAACATTATAATTACGAATATTTGAAGGAAGCGGTGTGGATAGCAGCATATGTGCTAAGTCGACTAGCCACATCACTCGGCTGCGACGGGTTGAGAGTCCGAGCACACAGGAGGGCATGTTAGGCATTGGGGCAATGTGCTGTGCCGGAAGAACAACCACTTCCTGAACTTGATTCATCGAGAAGAGCGCTGGTGTATGCTCATTGAGTTCAAAGCCCAAACAAGCTGCTCCAGAAACTGCTTTTGAGTTGATTGGCCGATGTGCAAGAACTGATGTATTCATTGGCTCAAGCTATACCTTACGGCATTAACAAGCTGATCTTCGGTAAAGGGCTTGGTGACATATACATTGACCCCTTGTTTCATTGCCCAGAGACGATCAATCTCACCCGATTTCGAAGTACAGGCTACGATGGGAACTTTTTGAGTCACTGGATTTTTCTTCAGAGTGCGGCACATTTCTAGACCATTCATCCCAGGCATGACCAAATCTGTCACGATTGCATTGGGTTGATGTTCTACTGCCTTACTCAAGGCTTCTTTTGCATCAGTGGCTACAATCACTGTATACCCACCTTTTCTTAGGTAACTGCTGATGAGTTCTAATTCATTAATAGAATCATCGACAACTAAGATCTTGGTCACTTTAGTTCACCTCAAAAGCTTTTTGAATTTTCTTGGGAAAATCACGTATCAAAAGACACATCTAGATGGTCTAGTCGATATTTTTATATTTAAATAAAAACTATATATATACTCTATCTTTCAAGATAAGTTTCTAGATATTACGTCTAGCAGGCTTGCTCTATTAAAAGGTTTCTCCAAGTAATCTGTAGCACCGACTAATTTAGCTCTTGTCTTATTTATGATCCCTTTCTTGCCTGTTACCATTACAACCGGTATATCTTCAAATCCGGGAAGCCGTCTCAACATTCTACATAATTCATATCCACTAATTGTTGGCATTGTTAGATCAAGTAAAATGATATCTGGCTTGAGTCGCTTTAGCTGAAATGTAGCCTTAATTGGTTCAATAAATTTAAATATTGAGAAGTTTTCTTCACCTAAAAAACGCTCAATTTGATCCAATGTGTTTGGACTATCATCGACACAGGCAACTACTGGTCGAGTTTTTTTGTCTTTATTAGTAGTTGATGATAAATAAGGAGGTGAAAGATTTTTAGTTAAAGTGCTAATTCTTTCTATATCTATGCTCTGAGATTTTTTTGGAAAAGGATTTTCAAGGCCTGTCAACCTGTCAAATGGTGACTCTGGTGCGCGTAAAATGATTGATTTATTATCAATATAGGGATGTAAAAACTTGGCAACATTAAGTTCGTCTTGCTGGAGAATAGCTGCAACATGACGAATGCTATATC
This sequence comes from Cyanobacteria bacterium P01_H01_bin.105, assembly GCA_039178155.1. Taxonomy (GTDB): domain Bacteria; phylum Cyanobacteriota; class Cyanobacteriia; order Phormidesmidales; family Phormidesmidaceae; genus Leptothoe. The sequence continues at coordinate 8,199 of JBCDFI010000043.1, read as the reverse complement.
CACGTAAAATGCCTCCTAGCTTGCTTTTTAATCTAGGTGAGACAGATTCTGAATTATTAGGACTGAAAAAAGCATCCTGGCTAACGATATAGGGCCTCTGATGTGGAGACGTAATTAGTGGTTTAAGAAGTTTCCAGGTTTTAATACGTGTTTGACAATTTTCGATGGTAGTTTTTGGATCTAGTTTAGAAAATATAGGAATTTCAAACAGGTCGCGTTCAATTCTAACAGCACCACCTGACAGCGAAAGAAATGACTCTATTGCCTCTCTTGTCAGCTGCTCAATAATTTCTTGAGCCTGCCAAACCTCCAGATATTTTTGTTCGATTAAATAGCAAATAATTTGATACTCAAAGTATTGGATTGATTGAGTATTCTCAGGATTTATATTTAATAATTCTTTGGAGTTTTCCTCAAGCCAAGATAAAGCATCTTGACTCATAGACGCCAGTTTTAGCTTAAGCCACTTGAGAGAATACGCAAGACTTTTGTCAGAGGCGTGGGATGCATAGTTTAGTTTGCCGTCTTTGAAATATATCCACCAAGACATTGATTTTGCATCGACTTCTAAGCATCCGCTTCCATAGGTATGAACGAAACTTGCTAGCAAAACCAGAGGTTGAAAACTCCGGATAGTTTTAGTGGTATTTGTGAGTCTTGACTTTTGCAAGCTTTTCATAAAGTTCATGTCCTTACATTTCCCGCAGGCCTTTGTCTATTAGCGACGACCTAATGTCAAGTCAAAATGACAGTGACGATGTCTATGCTCTAAACCCACAAAAACTCTATGGGCAACGGTTGTGAGAATTTAGACAAAGTTCTATATATCTACTGCCAAGCTGCCAGTAAATTTAACTGCTGCCTAAAATCCCTGATAATTTCCGACTATTGGCTTAAATACAGGGACTTTAGTTGAAAATACTCCTTTTTAAGGATAGGCTTCAGTATAGGAAAAGAGTGATTGAAAGACTTCTCCCATGTAACATTTAAACTTGGCTTAGAGGGGAACACAATTGATACAGGAAACTATTCGGCGCTTGAAACTCCTCCTCCGGTAATCTGACTCGAAATTTGATTACTTATTTGAAGGTCAGTTTCTAAGAGTTTGATAAACCGCTTTTAAGTTATATAAGAAGCTGATTACAAGACTACGGATTTAGTAGCTCAGGACTTTAATCAGAGGAAGTGTATATTGAAGCACATCAATAGCGACTAGCCTATGCAAAACGCGTGTAGGCAAGCTTTCAGATTGATGGCTCGACTCCGTGACTAAAGGAGATCTTGAGCAACAGTCGATCTGACTACTCCGAATTGAGTTATTAGGGTATCTGAGTAACAAAAGATACTCATGATGTTTTTTGAGACGTAGATGTTTTTATACTAGGTCTACTTATTGCTCGATATTTTCACAATACAGTAGATAAATTAAACGTACCTGATGATAGATAAGATTACAGCACCCTAAGGGAACTTGTTAGTAGATGACTCCATCTTTAAAATAGTATCTTATCTAGCTTGCAATTCTAAGATCGACCACAGTAAATTTATACGTGCTTCAATTCCTCTGGGGTTAGAAATATATTCTTTGATACAAGGACTGTTCGGAGCCATACCTTTTCCTATCAAAACTTAGGCAATCTATTTGGCTCAAGACCTGCAAGAAGCAAATCAGGTATCCTGGAAGGCCAAAAATCTTAAATGCTATTGGAAGAAAATTGACTCAGGATGTCGATTGAACTTGAGTAAGGAGGCTACTACTCTATTAGTATTTCTCTGTGTGTAAAACCACCTTAGACGAAAGTAGAACTCCTTACTTGTTTATCTTAGGGGAAATGCCTCGTAGAGAAATCGATTCAGCATTATCCTTGCGCTGCTCTTTGGTGAGCCGCTGTTGCTTGTAGTTCCTCTACAATATCCCAAGCAGTAGCGCAAGCGGGTGATGTTGCGCCCTGGTCCTCACAAATTTTTCGGGCTTCTTGACGAGCTACATCAATTTCATCTTCAATAAATAGGCGCTTTGGTTTCTCTACAAAATCGCTCTTACATAAGATGTCCGAGATCGAAATTATGCCTAGTAGGTGACCCTGAACCACTGGCGCACGACGGATTTTTGTATTGGCAAATAACCGTGCCACGTACTCCACACCTAAATCTGGTGGAATGACGATACAAGGTTTTGTCATGATCTCAAACACTCGCATTTCCTTTGGATTATGGCCATGGGCTGCCACTTTGTACACGATGTCTGTTTCGGTCACCATGCCATAGGGATCGTCCTCGTTGCGACGGTCTACAATCAGTGCTCGCAGCCCCTTATCTTTCATGAGCTGAACTGCTTCAGCTACCGTAGCTGATCCACTAATGGTAATGACATCAGTGGTCATAATTTCCTTTGCCTGCATCATAATTATGATCTCCTTATCTACTTACTAATAAGCAAAAGAGATTCTCACACTATGGAGAACCTCTTACTTTTTGTCCTTTGATTGACCCTCTAATCGCTCTATTCTACAGTAGCTATGACAGATTAAACGTCGTACTCTCGCTGCTGTAGAACTTCTGGATGATCAATTGAGGAACCATAATCATAGAGATCCTTCTTGGGCTTCTCTACAAAATCACTTTTACGTAAAATGTCTGAAATAGAGATCACTCCTAACAGACGCCCTTGAACAACTGGCGCACGACGAATTTTCGTACTGGCAAATAACCGCGCTATGTACTCCACACCAAGCTCTGGTGTTACCACAATGCAGGGCTTAGTCATAATTTGGTAAACCCGCATTTCTTTGGGATCATGGCCATGGGCTGCCACTTTGTACACGATATCTGTTTCGGTCACCATGCCATAGGGATCGTCCTCATTGCGACGGTCCACAATCAGTGCTCGCAGCCCCTTATCTTTCATGAGCTGAACTGCTTCAGCTACAGTAGCTGATCCACTGATAGAGACCACATCTTTGGTCATAATTTCCCGCGCTGCCATCATCGTCTTGATCTCCTTATCTAGTAAAACAATAAAAACGTTTTTTCCCCTTTAAAATCCAGCCATATAGGCTTCCAGCACTGCATCGCTTTTTGTGCACAACATCATCAAGTAATCGCATTGCTCACAGACAGTGCGAGTGACAAAATCATCGGCTGCGCAGCGATGTGCTAGCTGTTCAGATAGCTGACTAATATCTAGAAAGTAACGCTCGGCGATGGCTCCGCAGTGGGGACAACGAACTTGCTGGGATGAAAGGGGTTTAAATTTAGGCATGGCACTTAGCCCATCGTAATAAATCGGGTGTCACTATCTCTTTATGTAAGTCAGCAACAGCTCTACTCGAGATTATCTTCTTGGTGGGTTTGAATCGTGCAATCGGACTGGGGGTAGGCAACACAGGTTAAAACAAATCCAGCCTCGATTTGCTCGTCCTCTAGAAATGACTGATCGGACTGGTCCAAGCTACCTGAAGTGAGTTTGCCAACACAGCTAGAACATGCACCGGATCGGCAGGAAACGGGTAAATCGATACCTTGTTCTTCAGCGGCATCAACAATGTACTGATCGTCAGAGATATCAATAACGGAGGTCATTCCGTTATCATCAATCAGCGTTACCTTATATGTCGCCATCAAATATCTCTCCTCTGCGAAAAAATGTAGGTATTCATCGATGAGTCCAACGGTTGAGTTTGATAAGCTACTAGAAACACCAAGACCCAAACACCTATATGCTGGAGCTATTGGTGTTGTGTAAATTTGACTCTGTCCTTGTCGCCATCGTTAACGTTGCCTATGTCTGCTGATCCTCAGAAGAAACCACTTTGGGAAAGACTAGAACTAGGTAGGCGTAGTAAGGCTGCACAAGGAGGCTACGCTGGTTATGGCTCGCCTGCTTTTGGAGAAAAATCGGTCAATGGTAATCTGGTAGCTAATGAAAAAGAGCAGCAAATCATTGAACTGATCCGTCGTCATCATAAATCTGGCAAATCGCTGCAGCAAATTGCTAACTGGATGAATATCCAGGGCTATAAGACTAAGCGGGGCCGCGAATGGCAACGGATATCGGTTAAGCGAGTACTGGATAGGCTCTATGGTAAAACCCCTAGAGTGACTGATTCGTCTAACACATCTGACCCTGGCTCTAATCAGGAGGTTCAGACATAACCTAAACCTTTCTCAACTCCTTATTTGTATGACTTTTTAATCGATGCGTTGTTACATCCCTCACTATAGTACCTCAGGTTAGTTAAAGTCTATATCTAATCGGGTTTTAACCTTTTTTATCTGTTACATCCCTCATGACCTTTGATAAGGCTTTTAATTCAACGCCAGTTTCCATAACCGATACGGGGTGTGATGGAGCAGCGGCTACTGGTGACGAAATTGGACCACATACCGATAGCTGGCAAACGGTTACTCCAATGATGACGGATGCGATCGCACGGCAGGTATTGATGGTGGCTCCTGATTGGCCAGTGAGTCGAGCGATCGCATCTATGGGTTCTTTGCGCAGTAACTGTGGAGTAACCGACAAGGACGGCAGTTCTAATGGCCGTCATGCCAGCTGTGCCTTAATTGTGGAAGATCAGCAGATCATTGGCATTTTTACCGAGCGCGATATTGTCAGGCTAACGGCAGAAGGCACTGATTTAAGTTCGCTGACCGTTGCTGATGTGATGACATCACCGGTCAAGACATTGCAGCAGTCTGCTTTTCAAGATATTTTTGCTGTCCTATTTTTATTCCGCCGTTATCGAATTCGACATTTGCCCATTGTGGATGAGCAAAATCAACCGATTGGCATTGTCACCCCTGATAGCATTCGCCGGGTGCTGCGTCCGGCCAATCTGCTCAAGATGCGTCGCGTTGCCGACGTGATGTCCACGAATGTTATCCACGCATCACCCACGACATCGGTTATGCAGCTAGCTCAACAGATGGCTCAGCATCGAGTCAGCTGCATTGTGATTGTCGAAGTTGATAGTCAAGCTACAGCCAGCCGTGAGCTGCAGGTGTTTATGCCCATGGGAATCGTGACTGAACGAGACATCGTTCAGTTTCAGGCCCTAGAGCTAAATCTGCAACGGTTAACCGCTCAAGATGTGATGAGCACGCCGCTGTTTTTATTAGAGCCTACGGATTCACTCTGGACGGCCCATCAAGAAATGCAAGCTCGCCGGGTTCGACGTCTGGTGGTGTCTTGGAATTGGGGGAGTGGTTTAGGGATTGTGACTCAAACGAGCCTCTTGCGGGTATTTGACCCGATTGAGATGTACGGCATTATTGAAAGCCTGCAGCATACGCTGCACCAGATTGGGGATGGTTCGCCCTCCCAAGATCTAACGGCAGTTCCCCAGCATCCTGCGGCAGAGCAGGTGACAGATTTACTGTTTGATATTGAAACCAAGCTGTTGGAACTATCGGATGAGGCGAATTTGGTGTCAGACAAACAGCAGCACCTGGTTCAGGGGGCATTGAGATCGCTACAGCAAGTACAAGCAACGTTAGGAGGGTCGCTCACCTAGTCACGGCACGGGTCTTAGCCTGCTGCCAATAGTCATAAACACTGGTGGCCATAGTTAGAACACCTGTTGCGATCGCATCCTCATCGACCTCAAACTTAGGATGATGTAGCGGATGGTTATACCGATCTTTAAAACCTACGCCGAGGCGAAACATCGTCCCTGGCACCTGTTCGGTATAGAGCGCAAAGTCCTCTGAGCCCATAGACGGTTCAGCCAGCCACTCGACACAACTCTCCCCTAGGGCATTTTGGGCCGCATTGGCCACAATTTGAACAAGGTGATCTGTATTAATCACCGACGCCACCCGACGCTTATAGTTGAGTTCATACTTGGCCCCGTGGGTGGCGCACACCCCTGCCACGATTTCCTCAATCCAGGTGGGCAGTTTTTCATAGATGTCTGGCTGTAGCGATCGCACCGTCCCCTGCATAATTACCCGGTCGGCGATCACATTGGCCGCTTTGCCACCTGAAATTTTGCCAATGGTAACCACGGCTGGATGCAGTGGATTTAACCGACGGCTAATGGACTGCTGCAGCGTAGTCATCACCTGAGAAGCCACCCAAATCGCATCGATCGCCTCGTGGGGGCGAGCCCCGTGACCCGACTCACCGATAATCACAATCTCTAGATCGTCCGCTGCTGCCGTCAGAGCGCCCCGGCGTAAGCCTACCTTACCTGCCTGAATCGTCGGAAACACATGCACTCCAAAAATCGCCGCCACATCCACTAGCACATCATCCGCAATCATCCATTTGGCCCCCTGCACAGTCTCTTCGGCTGGTTGAAACAAAAAGCGCGTAGTCCCCGCAAAGCGTTCCTGTTCTGCTAATTCTGCCAGTACCATGGCAGCCCCTAAACCGACGGTGGTGTGTACATCATGACCACAGGCATGCATAATGCCTCGGTTTTTAGACACAAACGGTAGATCGACCTGTTCAGGAATCGGTAGTGCATCCATATCGGTACGCACCGCCAATATTTCGGATATTTGTCCAGTTCCTTCCAGACTGGCAACCACCCCTGTTTTGCCAACCATTTCCTTCACATGCAGCCCGCTAGACGACATGACCCCTGCTACATAGGCGGCAGTCTGATATTCTTGGCCGCTTAGCTCTGGGTGAGCATGAATATGACGACGAATTTCCAGTAGACGCGGTGTAATTTTCTCGGTGATAGTTTTAATCTGACTGAGCATTGCGAAAAATACTGACTAATAAGTGTTGACTAACGTAAGGCGGTTCTGATGAAACGTAGGGAGTACCTGAAAAGACCGCTCCCAGACTATATGGCACATGAATAACAAAAACCAGTGAGCCACCAGGCTTTTAGTATTAATCAGCTTTTGAAATGTTTGCAATGGGTCAAATTTGTGCCAAAAGCATACTTCAACTTAGTCTCCATAATCAGTCTCCATAAGTATTTAGATGACGTCAGTACTTCGTGACTTGATAAAACATTTATGGAAAAAAAATGGCCTATGCAGGTAAGACGTCTTATATATTTAACCTTGGGACACGGTATAGGTTCAGTTGTGTTGTTTATCGTGGAATCAAAATGAAGACTCGTTCCCTGATAAAAGTTTTAGGTCTTGTCTATGTGGCTAGCAATCTCACAGCCATGGCCCAGGCCGATTACCGACCGACTACATCCGACGCTTCAGCCCCCGAAGGCATTACTATCTCAACTGCGCCTCGATATTTTCAGCCGGTTGATCCCTCTGCGCCCCAGACACCTAATACGCCTACAGGTACCCGGCGCGGCGGCTGTTTTACCAGTGAAACGACTCCGAGTATTTTTGCGCCCAAGCGTTTTGTGGGTCTAACCGCCAGTGCTCAACCAACGTTAACGTGGTTTCTACCTGAGGAAGACTCTGTCCCCGTAGAGTTTAGCGTCTACGCCATAGATGCATCTGGAAACTATGAGCTAGCGCATTTACAAATGTTGCCCTATGAGCCAGGGATCAATCAATATCAGCCACCAATTGAGTTAGAAGCCGATACACGCTATCTCTGGCAGCTGGTTTTGCAATGCAATCCCAATCGTCCATCGTCGGCTCTAGTCTATGAGGCGGAGCTAGAGTTTGTACCCATAGTAGCGAGCGCTGTATCGATGAGCGCAACGGTATTAGAGAAATCTGAAACCTACGCCAGAGCAGGCTATTGGTACGATGCCATCTCAGTCCTCGGGCAAGGTCAGCAGTCTGACATATCAGATATGCGAACGGCCCTACTCAACGATCTGGCTATTCTTGAGGATGCGATCGCTAGTGCTAATGACCGATGATCACGATCCGTAATTTACGGCTGCTTTAGATGGAAATTTCAGATCTTATCGACATAAGTGATTGCGCGTCTTCGCCAGGGTCGCGTAGGATATTTGCTCAACAGGAGCAGCAGGTAAAAGGTGAACGTTGAGTACGGTTGAAGGGCTAGTCGTTATTGCCGCAGGAATCTTGGGATGTGTCTATGCCGTGCACCGTTTGCACAAGCAGCGACAGATACTACAGTGGTTCTATACTCGACAGTATCATCAGCTAAGCGCCCAGTCCGAAATCATTCGAGAACAGCTGCTGCAACAGATCTTTGCCCTCAGACGTGCGCTTGAGCTAGGAGCGATGGAGTCATCCTCAGTAGACGCAACTCAACGGTGGGAGAGCTGTCTAGCCCTGGTTCAAACAGTT
>JBCDFI010000042.1:0-17621 GCA_039178155.1 Cyanobacteria bacterium P01_H01_bin.105 | reverse complement strand
GGTCTGAAGCTGACAAAACTTTGATTCATTCTTATTCACCCAGTTGGCTAATTCGGATGCCACAACTACTCCTTGACCAACGCAGTTGGTTACTAATTTTATTACATTTAACTAATTGAAACGGTTTACCTTTTGCCCAATACAAAAGGTAGCAGCATGACAAAACAGTCACACCGCTACCTTTTCTATATCAAACTACCAAAAAGAGATATACGCGCTTTCGCGTTTAATGACCTGCTAAAGTCATAAATTTCAAGTCTCCCCCTTATGGATCCGTTTGCAATGTCTGGGGTTGCAAATAAGTAATCATTTGATCAACGCCTCGCTGAATACGACGCGTAACGGTCATTGGACTAACTCCTATACGCTCAGCCACCTCCTTACGGGAAAGGCCCTTAAAAAAGACAAATTCTATAGCTGAACGTGTCTTATCTTCCAATTGACTTAGAGCCCTTTGCACCTGCTGGCGGTCTTCTTCTAAAGCTTGTAAAAGCTGATAGTGCATATCAGGCAAAGTATCTCCAAGGGTGATAGTTGAATCTGTTTGATGACAAACAGTTGCATCCAAACTCAGAGGCATACGATTCTTATTAGCCATTTTTACCTGACGCCACTCTTTGACTGAAATAGAAAGCGCTTCAGCCATTTCATGATCAGACGGTTGGCGACCATAACGACGTAGCAAATCAGCCTGCAATTTTTGGCTAGCTTTCTGCAGATCTTGCCAACGGCGAGGGATCTTAACTGCAGAACCTCGATCTCGCAGAAAGTGAAGCATTTCACCACGAATATAGGGAACAGCAAAAGAACTAAACGCACACCCTTGGCTCGGATCAAATCGCTCAATGGCTCGTATTAAACCAAGATAACCAATCTGTTCTAGATCTTCATAGGGTTCAGCGCACTGATGACTGACACGGTGCGCTATTTTCCGCACCAAGCCTGCATTTAAACGGACTAAATCATTACGCAACTTGATCGATGGCTTTTGTTTGTATGCCATCAGCATCTCCATCCCGCGAGATCGAAGCGATGAGGTTTGAGGAGCCATAGTGTGCTAGATATCCTGTGTCAGGGCGTTAAATCGTGATTTAAGTACATTGTCGGGATGTTGACTTAAGCTCACCATCGTTGCATTACGGGACTCAGTCTATAAATTTTCTGAGAGTCCCCGTATATTTACCCTGGCTGTTTAAAGTGATACTTCTCTTTAGATCTCTTCAACGCATATGGCAGAATACGTTGAAGAGATTTACTCAGTAATTTTCCCTAAAACTTATATATGCATAAAAATTTTTCGTTGTATTATTTTTTGCAGGTATGGCTTCAATTTTATTGGTATCAATGCAATGACTTGAGAGGATTTTTTAGTATTTTGTCTTTGCTAAACTGAGGATAACCTGAGCTAAAAGCGATGTATTCAAATAAAAACCTGTAGATAAAATCCCATCGAGAATTAGCAACGGTAGATTTTCAAATCTAGATTTGACTAAAAATCTTAGAATTCTGAGCGACAACTAATTGAAATAATGACCGCACCGTAACGTATAAATCCCCACAAAAATATCACAAGCCTATCTAAAGAATTCCCATCAAAGTTTATATATGTAACTTAAAAAAAGACCATTTTTGGTGTTGTCTCAAGCTTATTTTTTCGGAATGCAAAGAAGGCGAGCGAGAAGGCGAAACCATCCCTTGCACGGTTTTACCTGGCAAAGCGTGATAAGTTCCATCCTTCTTCACTCACTATTTTCAGAAACTGAGAAAATTATCTCGACGCAGTTTCAGATTGCACAACAGACATGGAATACTCTCTTGACAAAAGATGTTGGACATCATCATCATCGTTAGTATCTAAAGATTACCTAATGCTCAGCAAAGAAAATCTTTAATGACTGACAGATAAGTCGCTTCATCTTCCAACATAGGAAAATGACCAGTCTCTGGTACTTCAACATACTTAATATTTGCATTCAAAGAGGCTGCCTGTCGGCCCAGTTCAGCAGGAGTAATTTTGTCGTATTGCCCAGATATCATCAAGGTAGGTACATCAATATTAGAGAATGCTTGAGGCATTGTCTCCGTAGCATGCTTACTCACTGAGGCTTTCAAGGTTCCCATGGCCGTAGCGGTATCAGCCTGCAAGAAATCATTAAGAAATATTTTTTTATCGGAGTAGGGGATTTGCCCCTTTAGAAATCGCGCCATAAACATTTGGGGCGCGAGAGGAATATACGCTAGCCATGATGGTCGAAACAGCACCACATAGCTACCAAATTTGTGAAATGCCTTAAACGCAAGCTCATCATATTCAAATGATCCATTGCATGTAAGAATCGCCTTGTTAACTCGACTAGAAAAACGCTCAAGAAAATACAGTGCTACTGAAGCTCCCATAGAATGAGCGTTAATAAATACCCGTTCCAGCTGTAAGGCGGCCAATAAACGATCAAGATCATCGGCAAAACTTTCAAGCATGCCTAACTCAGCTGTTGTATTCGGAGACGCGGAGGATCTACCAAATCCCCGCAAATCATACAATAGACAGTCAAAGTCATTCTTCATCGCCTGGGCTGTACTTTCCCAATAGCGAGCTGACCCCCCCCAACCATGTAAGAAAACTAAGGTTGGACGCTGTCCCTGCAAACCATCACAAACCCACTCGTAGTAGTGAGTAACACCATTTAGAGTCACGTAGGCCATATAATCCCGTATAGTCATACCCTATATAAGGTGGCACTTAGGGATAACTAAACGATGGAATCAACAGTTTTAATTAAGCAGATTCTGGCTTAGGTAATGATGAAGGATGCATTAGGAGTTCAGCAGTAGAGCGTTTCTCCACCATATCCCGAGTAATCTGGAAACGTTTCATATCTTTCCGCGAGGGCAATTCATACATTACATCCAGCATAATCTCCTCAATTATGCTGCGTAGTGCCCGTGCACCAGTCTTCCGTCGATATCCCTCTTGAGCAATAGCACGAATCGCGTCCGGCTTGAATTCTAGGCTTACATTATCCATAAGCATTAACTTCTGGAATTGCTTAACGAGCGCATTTTTAGGCTCTGTCAAAATAGCCATCAAGGTCTCTTCATCTAGCGGATTGAGTACTGATATTGCTGGAATTCGACCAATAAATTCAGGAATCATTCCAAACTTGACAATATCATCAGCTTCTAGATTCCTGAGTACATCGGCTGCCCGCTTATCTCGATTGAACTGAGTTTGAGGTTCACCTGTCCCTTGCACAAAGCCCATCGACTTTTTGCCAGTACGCTGTTCGATTATTTTCTCTAACCCTACAAATGCACCACCACAAATAAATAAGATATTACTGGTATCAATTTGAATGCAGTCCTGATAGGGGTGCTTACGGCCTCCTTGAGGAGGGACGTTAGCCACAGTTCCCTCAAGCATTTTCAGAAGAGCCTGCTGGACACCTTCTCCAGAAACATCACGCGTAATGGATGGATTTTCGCTTTTGCGAGCAATTTTATCAATCTCATCAATATAAATAATGCCTCGCTGGGCCTCTTCAACATCAAGATCTGCAACTTGCAAGAGCCGTAGCAAAATATTTTCTACATCTTCACCTACATACCCTGCTTCAGTAAGTGTAGTTGCATCGGCTACAGCAAAGGGTACATCTAAAATTCTTGCTAATGTCTGAGCTAATAAGGTTTTTCCTGAACCGGTTGGGCCAATCAATAAAATATTGGACTTTTGAAGCTCCACACTCTCTTCACCAGGATCTCCCCCTGACTGGACATAGCTTAACCGTTTGTAGTGGTTATAAACTGCGACGGAGAGAACCTTTTTAGCTTCATTTTGGCCAATTACATGTTCATCTAAATAAGCTTTAATATCCCGAGGTTTAGGAATTTGATTAAGGGAAATATGTGATGGAGATTTTCGACTACGGTCAGGTTGCTGCTCTCTTCGAGGAGTTGGAGGAGTAACTGCAGAACTAGAGTCGAAGAGTTCTTCATCTAAAATTTCGTTACAAAGATCAACGCACTCGTCACAGATATAAACTCCTGGGCCAGCAATTAGCTTTCGCACTTGCTCCTGAGATTTACCGCAAAAGGAACATTTGAGATGGGAGTCATATTTAGACATATCAGCCCTAACCTAGTGCGTTGACATTAAATCGGCAGAAACATCACGAGAGACCACAGTGTCAATCAAGCCATAGTCAGCAGCTTCAGCAGCAGACATAAAGAAATCACGCTCGGTATCTTCTGCGATTGTGGCTATTGGCTGCCCAGTATGACCAGCCAATAGCTCGTTCAAGCGCTGTTTCAAATAAAGAATCTCTCGAGCCTGAATTTCAATATCAACCGCTTGCCCTTGAGCGCCACCAAGAGGTTGATGAATCATAATTCGAGAACTTGGCAAAGCCATACGTTTTCCCTTTGCCCCGCCAGAGAGCAAAAATGCCCCCATGCTAGCAGCTAACCCAAAGCAGATGGTTACTACATCTGGGCGGATTTGCTGCATTGTATCGTAGATAGCCATACCTGCTGTAATCGATCCCCCAGGGGAATTGATATAGATTTGGACATCCTTTTCAGGATCTTCAGCATCTAAATACAGTAACTGAGCCACAATCGAGTCAGCCAGAGTATCATCCACACCACTACCCAGAAATACAATTCGCTCCCTAAGCAAGCGTGAATAAATATCGAAAGCCCGTTCACCCCGACCGGACTGCTCTAAAACTACTGGCAGCATATTATTGAGTGCTCCTTCATTGCTGTCAGACAAAGCGCGGCCAAACGCTTTTGGCACTCTTGTACTAAGGCAAATCTGAGAAGTTTGTGAATACATACACGTTGATCAAAAAGGCCCCTACAAATATTATGCCTTATTCTTTAGCTTAGATGCGCATTGGGAGCAGTCTCAATACTCTAGCGAAAACCAATCAATTTCAGCATTAACTATGTTTTTTGTAATCCTTCAAGTAACTTCCAGAATGGAATCAAAACGAAAGCCCTTATCTGAGTAAGAATGCTTGCTCCTAAAAACTTTTTATCTATAGAAGAATATAGGGAATACAGGTCCGTTATCAGTAGGTTGCCATAGATGACCATAGCCTTGGGGCACGAAAAGGCTTATCTAGTCATTTTCAGACTATCGAATGAATAGTTTGACCATGCACTTAAGGAATTAGTAAAGTCCTTAAATAGAAAGCTTAAGAGCAATCAAAATATTCAAAATGGTCAAGGTCAACTATTCCTCCTCAGAATTACCAGCCATTTTATTAAGCTCAACCTCCTCTTCCTGATTAAGAGTACCCTCAGGAACTAGTTCAACAGCCGAATTTATTGAAAGCCAGGCTAATATCTTCTCCTTTAGAAGATCTTCATTGACAACCTTCTTCAAGCGATCCTTATCAATATTAGCTGGATCGTCAACTTCAGCCATCATCTCGTTCATGCGAGTAGCTACAGAGTCTTCATCAACACTGATGGATTCTTGCTTAGCTACTTCTCCCAATGCAAGGGTACGGCGTAAGCGTTCAGTCGCTTCAGGTTTGGCATTTTCACGCATATTTTCGACCAGCTCTTTAGTCAAAAATTTATTAATGTCAATGCCTTGATTAGATAACTGCATAACCGTTTGCGTGACAATATGATCGACCTCCCGCTGCAATAAGGTCTTAGGAATTTCCACCTGTAGATGATTAACAAGTTCATCAAGGAGAGCTTTTTCCGTATTCGACTGGGTGGCCTCTTCGGCCTCCTTTTTGAAACGCTCTTCTAAAGACTGTTTCAATTCCTCTAGGGTTTCAAACTCACTAACTTCCTGGGCAAGATCATCATCAAGATCAGGCAACTCGCGCTCCTTTAAGTCATTTAGAGTAATGCTAAACACAGCAGGCTTACCAGCTAGATCTGATTGAGGGTATTCATCTGGGAATGAAACATTAACATCTTTGGTTTGCCCAAGCTCCATTTCGACGATACCTTCCACAAATCCTGGAATAAATCGTCCTTCCTTAATCTCAACCTGAAACTCAGTAGCACTCCCCCCCTCAAATTCTTCGGGTTCTTTACCGTCTTCGACAATTTTGCCAACGAAGTCAACTACAGCGACATCACCCTCCTGAGCGGCTCGGTCTTCAACAGGGGCTAAGCTAGCTAAGTTTTGCTGATAGCTCTCTAGAGCCTCAGTAACTCGCTCGGCACTGTAAGTGATCTCTTCTGCCTTAACCGATAAGTCTTTGTACTGCTTGAGTTCCGCTTGAGGAGGCACATCTACTGATGCCGAAATCGTCAAGGGTTTGCCCGGTTCAAATTCTCCAATCAATGACTCAAAACCGGAACGTAGCTGATAGTTCCCCAATGCTTCAATTTTTTCTTGAGCAATGGCTTTGTCAATGACTGTCTGTATAAGCTCTTCAAGGGCAGCAGCTTTGAGTCTAGTTGCTCCCAGCTGCTGCACAAGAATCTGACGCGGCACCTTACCTTTGCGGAACCCAGGAATGTTCGCCGTCTTCATGTATTTTCGCAGCGTTTGCTCATAGGTTTGCTTAGAGATATCTGCAGGAACTTCAATTTCTAAGCCGACCTGGCTATCGGGCAATTTTTCCTGGGTAACTTTCATTTGGAATTTTGTTCTAGTTCTAACTGATTGAGTTGCGCAGAGGATACATCACAAGTCGACTTTGTAAAGTTTTGATCCAGTTAACGGACAGAACTTTAGATTTTAGTCGAATGCTGTCTTGATTAAAGAGTCAGCCCCACCTTCGCTTAGAAAAGTATTGTGGATATGTGAAGAGCACCTAAAACCTAACGTTCAAAGCATTAGCTAAGAGCGCAGTTAGCTATATTACCTGATTATCCTTACCTGAGACCGTAGAGCCTGAGATGTATAGTCAAGAAACTTGTCTAATTTGTGACTAAATCTGAATTAAACGAAGTTAAATTGCGAGTTGCTGATTGTCAACTACTCTGAAAGCATGACTAGGCGAGTATAGTAATATGTAAGGTATTGGTCTGTTTCTTGGCCAGCCAGCAATCGAAGTTGACAGGGCAGTAGAAAGATTCACTCTCTGCAAATGATTTGAGCTTTTGCAATTATCGTTAAGCTTGGCTGCCTTCAGCCAAATGTTTCAAACCTTAAAGTTTTGAGTAAGTCCCAACAAGAAAACATGGAGAAATTGAGGTTAGCTTAGGAAGTTTTGTAGTTGACATCGCTGGCTTCTCTTTAGACTGAATGCAGGGTGATTTTAGGCTTTTTTGTAATGTCACTTCGCAGAAACGTTGAAATGTAGCAAGTGCCTAATCGTTTCAAATAGATGTGGTTTAGTTTATAAGCCTCACAAAGGGCACATTTTATCTGAGCTGATTATTGAGTATGGGTTTCATGAAAAGCATGTCAACTTTAAACGCCTGTTGTTAGAACTCATTATTAGTCCGAAGGGTTTTATAGGTTCACTTTGCAGATAATGTTTTGGGTCACATGCAAGTAAAAAATTTATATAAAAAGGGAGGTTAGATTTTTGCCTGAAGCTTATCGTGTAGCGATTATGGGTGCTACAGGTGCCGTTGGTACCGAACTGTTAGAACTGTTAGAGGAACGCAACTTCCCTGTTCAAGAGCTAATTCTCTTAGCTTCACCGCGTTCAGCAGGTAAGAAGCTGATATTTAGAGGGAAATCGCTTAAGGTTAAAGCTGTTAATGATGCAAACTTTGCTGATATTGATATAGTGCTTGCGTCAGCTGGCGGTTCAATTTCCAAAGAATGGGCTCCTAAAGCAGCAGAATCAGGGGCTGTAGTTATTGATAATTCCAGTGCATTCCGCATGGATTCGGCTGTGCCTTTAGTGGTGCCCGAGGTGAACCCTGAAGCTGCCTTAACCCATAATGGAATCATTGCAAATCCTAACTGCACTACAATTTTGATGAGTGTTGCTCTTTGGCCTTTGCATCAATGTCAGCCTATTGAGCGGATCGTGGTATCAACATACCAATCTGCAAGCGGAGCGGGCGCACGGGCCATGGAAGAGGTTAAGCAGCAGGCTCAAGCTATTTTGAACAATGAAGAACCGCCCACTAATGCTTTTCCATATCCATTGGCGTTTAACCTCTTTCCTCACAATTCACCGATCAATGAGTATGGATACTGTCAAGAGGAAATGAAAATGGTGAATGAGACCCGTAAGATTTTTGGGGTTTCTGCTCTTCGTATAAGTGCAACCTGTGTACGCGTGCCGGTTCTGCGAGCTCATTCTGAAACAATCAATATTGAGTTTACACAGCAACTTACGGTGGATAAGGCACTAGCTTTACTAAAGGCTGCACCTGGCGTCAAAATAGTTGAAGATTGGCAGGCAAATTATTTTCCTATGCCTATGGAGGCTAGCGGTCAGGATGATGTTTTAGTTGGCCGAGTGCGTCGCGATTTGTCCCATGAGTGTGGCTTAGAGCTCTGGCTTAGCGGTGATCAAATTCGGAAAGGGGCAGCCCTTAATGCTGTTCAAATTGCTGAACTCTTGGTCAGCAAGCGGGCTCTAAAGCCCAGAGCATTGATTTAGTCAATCCCCTATGACTTTAGCTATGTGGCTTGAGGAAGATAGAAAACTCTGTAGATGAAGCAATTAGCTCTTTTTTGATGATTAGAGGTTTCTCAAAGTATTTTTTGACAATAGACTCAAAAGAACTCTGCTTTGGAGATAGATAGTCGCTTAATTCTTCAGAGACAAGATTTCAAAGTTTTTCGGCATGATTTTAATGTAGTGAGGATAGATAGGGCGTGACATATTTTGGACGAGTACTCACGGCAATGATTACTCCATTTGATCAGACAGGAGCCGTCGATTATGAGTCTGCACGGCGTTTAGCATCTCATCTGGTTAGTCATGGTACAGATACAATCGTGGTCTGTGGAACTACAGGGGAATCGCCTACACTTACTTGGGCAGAAGAATATAAGCTATTTCAAATCGTCAAGGCAGCCATCAGCGGTCATGGCAAGGTAGTTGCTGGAACTGGCTCGAATAGTACACAGGAAGCGATTGAAGCAACTCAAAAGGCAGCTGACTTAGGGCTAGATGGCACACTTCAGGTAGTGCCGTATTACAACAAGCCTCCCCAAGCTGGATTACAGCAGCACTTTAGTGCGATCGCGGCGGCTGTGCCTGATCTCCCAATAATGCTTTACAACATACCGGGTCGTACTGGGCGCAATCTAGAAGCATCGACTGTTGCAAAACTAGCAAAAATTCCAAACATTCTTGCAATCAAGGAAGCCAGTGGCGATTTAGACCAAGTCAGCGAAATACGTCGTTTAGCAGCTCCTGATTTTGCTATTTATTCAGGGGATGACTCTCTAACATTACCTATGTTATCGGTTGGAGCTGTAGGTGTAGTAAGTGTTGCTAGTCATCTCGTCGGAGACTCACTGCAAGAAATGATTCAAGCCTACGCATCAGGGCAAGTATTAACAGCTCAGAATATGCATCTTAAACTACTGCCCCTGTTTAAGGCTCTTTTTACGACGACCAATCCAATTTTAATTAAAGCAGCAATGCATCTTCAGGGATGGTCTGTTGGCACCTGTCGTCTACCTTTAGGCGAAGCTCCTATCGAACTAGTAAACGAACTCAAAGATTTAATGGCTGAACTAGAGCTATTGCCGGTAGTAGCTGCATAGGTTTGCAGCAATTCAGTAGGGAGTTGAAACAGCTTAGCCAAATATTTTCCTCTTAGGGATGTATCGTCCAAATTAGTTCATTCTTCATTAGTTAATTCTTCAAATCTTACAAGAACCTTCTCTAAACGTTTTTACGTAATTTTTTGATTTTTCATTAAGGAACTTATGCGTCAACGATCTAGAACAATCCAACGATCTAGAACTGCTACAAAAAGTAGTAATCAAAATGACAATCCAAGACCGAAGAGCACTGCCCCCAAAGCAGTCGTTAAAACCACCAATAAAATATACAAAGATACCCTCAAGGTAATTCCTCTGGGTGGGCTACACGAAATTGGGAAAAATACCTGTGTCTTTGAAATTAATGATGAAATCATTCTGGTAGATGCGGGATTAGCCTTCCCATCTGATGAAATGCATGGTGTTAACATTGTGCTGCCAGATGTCACCTATCTGAGGGAAAATCGCCACAAAATCAAAGGCATGATCGTCACTCACGGTCACGAAGATCATATTGGCGGCATTGCGTTTCATCTGAAACAGTTTGATATTCCAGTCATTTACGGACCTCGATTAGCGATGGCGCTACTAGCTGACAAGCTTGACGAAGCTGGTGTGTCTGACCGAACTGAGCTCAAAACAGT
Organism: Cyanobacteria bacterium P01_H01_bin.105; assembly: GCA_039178155.1. Taxonomy (GTDB): domain Bacteria; phylum Cyanobacteriota; class Cyanobacteriia; order Phormidesmidales; family Phormidesmidaceae; genus Leptothoe. The sequence goes on along the minus strand of JBCDFI010000042.1, from coordinate 7,313 downwards.
TCAACCTCGAGATACGGTAAAACTCGGTCAATCGTTCTCTGTAGAATATATTCGTAATACCCATTCCATGGCTGATAGCTTTACCGTAGCTATCACTACTCCAGCCGGGACAGTTATATTTACAGGTGACTTTAAGGTCGATCACACCCCCGTGGATGGTGAATATTTTGATTTTGCTCGGTTAGCCGCTTACGGCGAAAAAGGGGTGCTGTGTTTAATCAGTGACTCTACCAATGCTGAGGTACCAGGGCATACACCCTCTGAACGCTCTGTCTTTCCAAACTTGGACAGGGCCTTTAGCGAAGCACCGGGTCGCCTTATGGTGACTACATTTGCCTCTTCAGTGCATCGAGTCAACATGCTGCTAGAGCTAGCGCAAAAGCATAATCGCTCAGTGTTTGTAGTTGGGCGCTCCATGTTAAACGTGATTGCCCACGCCCGTACCCTAGGCTATATAAAGTGTCCAGAGGACTTGTTTAAACCTCTGAATGCACTCAACAGCTGTCCTGATGAAAAGGCAATGATCCTGACAACAGGGTCCCAAGGTGAGCCAATGGCAGCTCTGACACGTATCGCTAATGGTTCTCATCGACAAATTAAGGTACGTGTTGGAGATACCGTTATTTTTTCCGCTAACCCAATCCCTGGAAATACCATTGCGGTTGTCAATACTATTGACAAACTTATGGCTCAGGGAGCCAATGTAATTTACGGCAAAAGGCGAGGGCTGCACGTATCCGGTCATGGTGCCCAGGAAGATCAAAAATTAATGCTGGCTTTGACTCGTCCGAAGTATTTTCTACCAGTCCATGGTGAGCATCGTATGCTAGTCAAGCATGCCGCGACGGCTCAAAGCATGGGTGTCCCAGCAGACCATATGGTTGTCATCCAGAATGGTGACATTGTAGCTGTTGATAATCAGCAAGGTATTCGCATTGCCGGTAAGGTTTCATCAGGAATCGAACTCGTAGATTCTTCTCGTAACGGAATTGTTGGACGCACGGTTCTCAAAGAACGTCAGCAATTGGCAGAAGATGGCATTATTACAGTGTCAACAACTGTGGACAGAAACGGCAAACTCTTGGCTTCCCCTACAGTTCACTTGCGTGGCGTGGTAACTAAACATTCTCAGGCCGATTGGGCTGCAAAGATCAACCAGGTTGTATCATCTGGGTTACGAAGTCGTTGGAACGAAGTTATCGATACTTCTGGGAATCAAACCGTTGTCCGGTGGGATGGATTGCGTTCTCGTCTAGAAGAAGAGGTTCGTCACTGCGTGCGACGTGAACTTCCCAAACGTTATCCACTCATTGTTTTTCTGCTACAACCCATCAATACTGAAGCTCCTTTAGAGTCATCATTACCCTCCACAAACAAACGCGTTGTTGCTGTGTAGCGACAACGTTGCGGCTAATACACCAATGGGTCTGAGCAGTTTTTGTGCTCCTTAAACTCATTGGTGCATATGCTGAAGGCTTTGCGTAATGGCAGATAGATAATGTAATTGTTTCTAAAGAATAAAAGTAAAAAAATCTAGAATCCTAGCCATATGAACAAACTCGCGCTATAATCCATTGCAACTGAAGCTGCCGTAGGATAACTACAGAGTTTGTTAGCTGCAACTTGATCAACGGCGAGTACTGAACAGTTCCGCTTCTATCAGAGCACTTGCGATTGCAACGTAATAGCGACGCTTATGGTCTGTTTGAGGCCCAGTACTCTAATCGGATTTATCTAAGCGTCACTTCTAGCTGCCAAGCAGTGAAGTTTTTGGATTCCTGCGGTTTTCTCTGTAGCCGACCCGTAACCTCTATACAACCTGGCTGACTTTAGTCAAGTGCCAAAGGGTTTAGGCTTGGGCGGCTGTCTTAGATTTAAAGGATTAATCGTTGAGCTTACGTATGTCGACCCCGGTATTATTGGGTTGGCTGCATGGGTTTTTGAGGAAATTGGATGCCTAAGCAGATCATTATTGCGGAACAGCATCGTACTGCTGCCGTTTTTTCGGAAGATCAGATTCAAGAATTAATCGTGGCTACCGGTAGCCACCAAGTTGGGGATATTTACGTAGGTACTGTCGAAAACGTACTCTCGGGAATCGATGCCGCCTTTATAAACATTGGTGATAGTGAACGCAATGGCTTTATGCATGTGTCCGATTTAGGGCCACTTAAGCTAAAGCGTGCGCCAGGCCCCATTACTGAACTGGTTGCACCTAAGCAAAAAGTGTTGGTGCAAATTATGAAGGAGCCAACTGGGAACAAAGGACCACGTCTAACCGGCAAAATCACTTTGCCAGGGCGTTATCTAGTCCTGATGCCCTATGGTCGAGGCGTCAACCTATCTCGGCGAATTCGCAACGAAGCTGAGCGCCATCGATTACGAGCATTAGGTATTTTGACTAAGCCACCGGGAATGGGTCTCTTGGTGCGCACTGAAGCTGAAGGCGTATCTGAAGAAGCTATTATTGAGGACCTGGAAGCATTGCAAAAGCGTTGGGAAATGGTTCAGCAAGAAGCCATGGCAACCCGTCCGCCTGCTTTGCTTAACCGTGACGACGACTTTATTCAGCGAGTCCTACGCGATGTTTACAATGCTGATGTAAATCGCATCGTGACTGATTCAGATATCGGTATGCAGCGAGTAAAGCAGCATCTATCTAGCTGGAGTGATGGTCGCTTACCATCCGGTGTACTGGTCGATCACCATCGTACTGAGTCTCCGTCCATCCTGGAATATTTTCGCGTCAATGCAGCTATTCGAGAAGCCTTAAAACCGCGTGTTGATTTGCCATCTGGTGGGTATATCATCATCGAGCCAACTGAAGCATTAACTGTAGTTGACGTTAACTCTGGTTCATTCACTCGATCAGCAACAGCCCGGGAAACAGTACTTTGGACCAACTGTGAAGCCGCTGTAGAAATTGCTCGCCAGCTACGATTGCGTAATGTTGCAGGCGTAATCGTCGTCGATTTTATCGACATGGAATCTCGACGTGATCAGATGCAGGTTCTAGAGCATTTTGGTAAGGCATTACAGGCTGACAAGGCACGCCCTCAGATTTCTCAGTTATCTGAACTAGGCTTAGTAGAATTAACTCGGAAACGTCAGGGTCAAAATGTATATGAGTTATTTGGATGTCCTTGCACAGCCTGTGGTGGTCTAGGGCATCTTGCTCAGTTACCTGGAGAAGCGCCTGTAGAGGTACAACAGTCGGCAGTAGCCAGCCGGGTTGTTCCCATGCCCAGTATTCGCATAGCCCGCCAAGAGCGCTCAGAAAGTTTAGAACCAGAATCAAATCTAAAGTCCTTAGATTTAACGAACCATCCCGACTACAGTGATAAAGGCAACGGTCGTAACCGTCGCCGTCGTCGTCGGGGTAGCGACAGTGGTAGTCCACCCAATAGTCGTAGTAGTGGGCGCTCTGCTGCTGCACCACCAAAATTAGCCAATAACGGAAGTAATGTTAGCCCTGTCGCGAGTTCTGCTCCTATCTTGACACCAAATGGTGGGGAGAATTCAAGAGAGGAAATTGCAACGGAAACTACACCTAGCCGCAGCAAGAGGCCCCGTGGTCGTGGTCGCAGGCCAGAGATACCACCCCAGTTGGTTACAGTAGCGCTAACGCCTGACGAGCAACGAATCTATGCAGAGATGGGGATTTCTCCTCTGGTATTGAGTCAGGAGGATATTAAAGATACTAAAAATGTTGTGGTATCTGTAGTGTTACCTGGCGAAGAACCTGAGCCTCTAGAAGTTAAACCGCTCGAAGAATCGACTGCCGATTATGATACGGATAATCAGACATTAACTCCAGAAACTGAGGAAGTGCATTCCGACTTTGATAGTTTGTCTAAGGCTAGAGAAGTTGATTCTGTGGTTAATTCTGCAAATGAATCTAGAGAACTCGATGTTATTTCGGTAGATGATAAAGATACTCAACAAGATGCTGAAACATTAGAGACGTCGTCTCCTCCTACTCGCCGCCGCCGTCGTCGTCGCTCATCTGCAACAGCAGGTTTGTAAGAAGAAGCAACATGTATGTTGATTGCGGGTGTAGATGAAGTAGGTCGTGGTGCTCTGTTTGGTCCTGTAGTCGCTGCTGCTGTGATACTGCATCCTGATTTTGAGTCATGGCTGCAAGATCAGGGTGTAACGGACAGTAAAGCCCTTATGCCTAAAAAGCGTCAAAGCTTAGTTCCGATTATTCAGTCAGCAGCTGTTGATATGAAAATTAGCTGGGTTTCGGTTAGACAGATTGAACAGAGCAATATTCTACAGGCTTCGTTACAGGCAATGCGACAGGCAATTGCTCAGCTATCGCCTCAGCCCGTTCGGTGTCTGGTGGACGGCAACCAGACGATCCCTGGATTAAATATTGAACAACAAACTGTGATTAAAGGAGACCAGTCTATAGTTGCGATCGCAGCCGCCAGCATTTTAGCCAAAGTTTGGAGAGATACGCTGATTATCCGGTTATCACGGCGCTATCCAGGCTACGATCTTGCCTCAAATAAAGGCTATGGCACGCCAAAACACCTCCACGGGCTCAAGACACTAGGACCCACGCGATATCATCGTAGATCCTTCAAAGGCTGCCAGCAATTGTCCCTATAAGCGCAATCAACAACCGTTTCATCCGCGTAAGGTTCTTTTATCTTGACTGAGACGACGCTAAGATTCCCGTAGTCCACCCTCTGTACTCGTGGACTAAGCGACGTTGCAAACGTTGTTTAATTGTGCTTAGAATACCGCTAACAATAGCATTCCCCGTTGACTCCAAAAGAGGTTTGGGCGTGAATCGAAGCGCTGTAGGCAGATCAATATCAATATCTAACTCAGCATTGCCCGAAACTCCAGAATTATCAGGGCGGGCTACCAACCAGCCTTGCAATTTAAATGAAAATCGTCGATTGAGTGCAGCTTGATGCCTTAATCGACAAGAGTCCGAATAAATGATTACTTCATCACAATCATTCGGATAAATCTGAACATCAGCTATCGGTTCCAGAGTCAGCATTAAAAACTTAATAGAACGCATCCTAAATTGAAACGTATGCGGACCTAAAACTTCAATTTGACTAGGATCAGCAAGAGCATAGACTAAGCGTTCGGTATTGATCAAGTATTGACCAATAGGCACAGGAGCAGGGGATATAGTGATCTCTACGGACTGAGATGCATGCAAATGAACCATTAGCCAATTTCACCCCAGGACCATAAAAATACACATCGCTAAGCGGTCTTTCAAAGTTAATAACTCTACCGCTTTTCTCCTCAACAATAATCGGCTCAAAAGCTATTAAGCTAACTCTAACACCTTTATTTATCGGCCTTATAACATTCTAAGATGACTTCTATTGCGCACTTAGGACCAGCAGGAAGCTACTCTGAGTTGGCTGCCACTAATTATGCACAGTGGCTAAAAACACACGCTAACAAGATATCCACCCTAAAACCGTACAATACCATCTCAAAAGCTATTCAAGCAGCAGCTACAGGAGCAACTGATGCAGCTGTAGTTCCCATTGAAAATTCCATTGGTGGCAGCGTACGCGATACTCTCGATATGCTGTGGGAACTGGATAATCTAAAAATTCAAAATAATTTAGTGATACCGATTCACCATGCCCTCTTATCCCAAGCAAAAAGTCTAGCTACCATACGGACAGTTTATTCTCATCCCCAGGCTCTTAATCAATGCCAGAAGTGGTTAGCAGCCCATTTACCAAATACCATTCAAGTAGCAACAAGCTCCACAACAGAAGCTCTACCCCAACTACCCAAGGACCCTACAGTAGCAGCGATTTCACCTCTATGGGCAGCCAAATTATATGACATCCCAACATTGGCAGACCCAATTAACGATAACCCTGATAATGCAACACGATTTTGGGTTTTAGGACGTAACTTAGTTAATCGTGGCAGTCACACATCTCTAGCATTTAGGTTGCCAGACAATACTCCGGGAGCACTTCTCAAGCCACTACAGTTATTCGCGACTCAAAGCATAAACATGAGCCGTATTGAATCGCGCCCTACCAAATTAGCTTTGGGAGACTATCGATTTTTTATTGATATCGAAGCAAGTCTAGACGATCCTAATACTCAAGCGGCTTTGCAATTACTCAAAAACTGTACTCAAAGCTTAAAAATTTTTGGCAGCTACGAACAGATTCAAGCCTAAATGAGTGATACTCAGCCTAACTCGTTATGAAGGGCTATCTTCAGGCAATACATCCTTTAGAGCCGTACGAGCTGCTAAGTGATTACGTGTAGACATTAAAATATCTGCCTCACGTTCCAAACGCTGAGCCGTATTTTGCATTTCTAAAAGTTGCTGTTGTTCTCTTGCCACACCGTGCAATGTACTAGCAATCCAATAAGAGAGTTCCAGTGGAAGCTCCGGAACACTTTCGGGAAACTCTATTTCTTGACTTGTAAGTTTAGACGAAAGATGAACAACATCCCGTAACAGTTGATCCACTTCAGAAGCTAATGGATAAAGGTCTTTTTCTGCGGCACTATCTTCGATCCACTCAACCATACCCACACGATAGGGTTTTTCCCGAACGTAGTCTAAGACGCGAAACCGCTGCTGACCCATCGTCAGAATCTTCATTCGGTCATCTGGTAGACGTTGGAAATGAACAACTTCAGCACAGCAACCAACCTTTGAAATCTCACCACTGTCAGGGTCAACCATAAGTACGCCGAAACGCCGATCCGATTGAAGAACCGTGTTCATCATGATGCGATAGCGAAACTCAAAAATATGAAGCGGTAAATGCCTACCAGGAAAGAGAACTAACTCAGGCAGTGGGAACAGGGGTAGTTCTCGGACAGCGACAGATGAAGCAGAATCCATTATGGCAGGTTGAAATATTTTGGAACATACATCCTAATCAAAACAACGGCTCACGACGATGCCTATAAGATGTAGCAAGATTATTCTAACCTATCCATCGATTTCAAACAGGCTGGAGACAGCACCTATATACAAGCAAATCCCAAGCATCAATCTCCTAGATGTTTAGGATTCGCTTATTGTCACAAACCATCAATCCGTAAGTAACAAGACAACACTCATATCTGACAAATCCAGATAGGAGTGAAAAACCTAGTCGATTTGCATGAGTATGCTATAGCTTAACTTCAATATCCACACCAGCAGGCAAGTCTAACTTCATCAGCGCGTCAATCGTCTTAGAGGTAGGCTGGTAGATATCAATAATACGCCGGTGCGTACGAGTTTCAAAGTGCTCTCGTGAGTCCTTATTCACGTGGGGAGAACGGAGTACACAATAAATTTT
>JBCDFI010000041.1:0-17697 GCA_039178155.1 Cyanobacteria bacterium P01_H01_bin.105 | reverse complement strand
CATAGCTGAGTGCTTAGTCTGAAAAAGGGCTACTTATTTGAGGAGCCCTTTTTGGTATGGACAGTCAGGCCTATGCTTCAATTCTCTCCAGTTGCCAAAACTTTTCTTGATCGGATTCACTACTGACACACGAAACCGTCCAGTTGCGCCAGATCCAGTCATCTCCACGCTTTGTTAGTTCACTGGCAGATACTCCAGTTAAGACCACTAGCTCGGATGTAGTGATTAGATAACCCTGATTTGCTAGTTCATCAGCTGTTTGCAGCAATGTCAGCATATTGCTGACGCGGTTTATTCGAGTGTCGGACATGTCACTGAGTGTGGTATCGATTTTAGGTAAGGGGATTTCTGTTTGCTTAGGAGTCTTTTGTTGCGATTTTTCCGTAGGTTTTGTTGTGGGTTTTACCTTTGCCGCTGTAGATGACGCTTGAGTAGCACTGGCAACGGATTGTTTTAGGCTGATGGCACGCTGCTGGGAAAATGAACGGGCTATGTCATCACAGCGTTCGTTGCCTACATTGCCTGCATGGCCTTTGACGTATTTCCAATCGATGTCAATACTTTGAGCTGTTTTGAGACTTTGGGTCAGATCATCCAGCGTTAGCCACAGGTCTTTATTGAGGACGGCTTTACCTGCTGATGTTTTCCAGCCTTTACGCTTCCAACCTCTCATCCATTGGGTGATCCCCTGGATTAGGTATTTGCTATCAGTATTGAGTTCGATGGCGTCGTCGTAGTCGTGCTGCTGGAGGAATTCTAGAGCCGCGATCGCAGCCTGCATTTCCATCCGATTGTTGGTCGTCCCTGGGGCATATCCTCCCAGCTCATGGATACTGCCATCCTCAAAATAAATCACCGTCCCCCAGCCCCCCGGACCAGGATTTCCCGAACAGGCACCATCGGTATATATCGCCTTAATCGCAGGCAAATCAGTCATAGCGTTTAGCGATCGCAACAAGAAGCCTAAGGATCATAGCGATGATCGTCAAAATTGCTCAGCTCTTAGCATAAAATTCTATAGCTAGAGCGATTTCTCAACCTCAAGCACCGCTCTCGACTCACCTGTCTACGATCGTCTCCTGATGGCATTGATAAGCAAAACTTTGTACTCAGCACTCTAAAGATATGGGATAAGAATTAGAGGGGATTAAACTGCCCACCCAATAGGAACAGGTACTGAGGACTCACGGCAATGAAAAAATTAATGCGCGGTCTGCGTCAGTTTCAGGACACCTATGTTCCTAGCCATAAATCCTTGATGGCCAAACTGGCGAAGGGGCAAAGTCCAACGGTCCTGTTTATTACCTGCTCTGATTCACGGGTACAGCCAGAACTGATTACCCAGGCGGAGCTGGGCGAGTTATTTGTTATTCGTAACGCGGGTAATATCGTCCCCCCGTTTGGAGCCACTAACGGCGGCGAAGGGGCAACTATCGAATATGCGCTGAAGTCTCTGAATGTCGATCACATCATTATTTGCGGCCATTCTAGCTGCGGAGCTATGAAAGGACTTTTGCAAATTGGGAACCTGGAAACCAAAATGCCCTTGGTGTATCACTGGCTGATTCATACCGAAGCCACCCGCCAGTTAGTAGAAGATAACTACAGTGAGTTAGAAAAGTCAGATAAGCTGGACATGCTAGTCGCAGAGAATGTGCTAACCCAGCTAGAAAATCTACGCACCTATCCCGCTGTGCGCTCCATGCTTCATAGCGGTCACTTATCGCTCCACGGCTGGATCTACAACATTCACGATGGCAGCATCCTAGCCTACGATTCTGAGCGTCATGCTTTCGTACCACCTTTTAGCGCCCCATCTAAAGCTCAAAACAACGGCTATGCCCACACTACATCCCATATGCCGGGAGAGGATCGTTTAGCACGCAGACAGTCAGAGAGAATTTTTAAGGGTTCTTATTAGACCTTGCCCAAGAATAGTCGTTATGTGGAAGCGATCGGTTGCAACTTGAGCGAGGAGATCACTCACTCGAATCCCCAATGCTGAAACGGATTTTTCACCAAATTAGAGTTGTAATATCGGGGATCTCCCGTCACCTCTTCCCCAATCCATATCGGTAAGTTGATTACTTGCTCAGTATGGGTCAGTTCAACTTCAGCTAGAATCAGTCCTTGATTCTCTCCCAAAAATTCATCAACTTCCCAAACGACTTCTCCATCAGGAATACGGTAGCGATATTTTTCGATAAAAGGCTTTTGACAAAGCTCAGCCAGAATCATCTGTGCGTCTGCTGCCGGAATTTCATACTCAAATTCAGAGCGACTGATCCCGACCGTTGGGCCTTTAAGGGTCAGATAGGCTTGATTTTCAATAATCCGCACGCGCACCGTTTGTTTACCCTGGGTGGGAACATATCCCTGACAGTAGTAGTGCCCATTTGCCAAAGCACGCCAAGCATCATTGTTAACTAGAAATTTACGCTCAATTTCTTTGGACATTGACTTCAGTCTTGAGTGTTAAGGCTCAAGTACGGTTTGAACGGCGGAGCCTTATGGCCATCGTCTATTTGTCTTGTCATCGTCTACAAAAACAGGTCACTTTCTTAAAAACAAGAAGGCATCTACCTCTCTGGGGGTAGGCTGCCCCGCGATCGCACCTGAGCGAGTCGTAGTCAACGCGGCCACTGCGCTAGCGTAGCGAACGACCTCATGGGTACATTCAGCATCCAGTAAACAACTACGACCACGCTTACACAGCTGATGTAGAAACCCTGCCACAAAGGCATCCCCCGCGCCAGTCGTATCTTCGACATCCACGTCAAAGCCAGGTATATGACCGCTGTGCCCTCCTAAATAGTAATGACAGCCCGCCGCACCAGCGGTTACCATTACACCTTCTAACCCAGGCCGTTGTGCTGCGATCTCACCTGGATCTGTCGTATCCAGCAACCACTGTGCTTCTGTATCTGAAAGTTTTAGAAACGAAACATGCTTGAGCAAATCCATCACCAGTCCCATAGCGCGGGCTGGATTTTCCCAAAACATAGGCCGCCAGTTAACGTCTAGTACTACTCGACCGTTTTGTTGTCGAATCCACTCCACCGCTTGCAGGATGGCCTCTCGGGTTTGGGGATACGCTAGCCCAAGCGTACCGATCACTAAATATTTTTTGCCTGTGAAGAGGTGAGGATCGATGCGATCGCAAATCAAATGAGCATCAGCAAAACCAGTCGGATCAGGTAACGAAAATCCAGCAAATGATCGTTCTCCAGCTTTATCAGTCAGCACATAAACCTCACGGGTAGGAGCCGTTGGATGGCTTTGAAGCCCACGGGTACCTACTTGTAAGTCCGACAGTAGCTGTGCCAGAGCCTGTCCCCATGTGTCGAGACCCACAGCTCCGACAAATTCTGCTGCCGTTCCCAACTTGGCCAACCCACACGCCACATTGGCTGGCGCACCTCCCGGCAAAGAAATCTTCTTTTCCTGACCAGTCTTCCAAAAACTATCGACCAGAATTTCTCCCAGACATATCACTGGATTCCCTGGATTACTCATCCCTGCCTTAGGAACTACGATTTATATTCCGACCCTAACCGCCTTGAGCTAGGCTCTCGCCGAAAGTATAAGGTACCAGCATGCTTAATCAAACATCTGTTTCGAAAACTTCTTTACTCCAGACAAGCAGCTATTGCCTTACGTAAGATAGTGACTGCTTGCCTGTGAGTGACTAATACAACCGACTCAATACATAGTCTGACAAAGCTTCTAATGCCCGCTTTGGTTCAGATTGAGGTAACTCAGCTAGGTCCTGAACGGCTTGCTTAACATGTTGCGAAGCCAGTGCCCGTGACCGCTCGATCCCCCGACTAGCCTTCACCAAGGCCATGGCCTCCTCAAAATCTCCACTTTGAGCAAACTCTCGTTCAATGAGTTTAGCCAGATAGGGGGTTTCTTCCATCGCATACAGCACTGGAGCTGTGAGATTACCACTGAGCAAGTCAGACCCTGCGGGCTTACCTAGCACTTCTTCAGACCCTGTAAAGTCTAGAATGTCATCTACAACTTGAAACGCCAGACCTAGATTCCGTCCATATTGATAAAGGGCCTCTGTCAAAGTGTCTGACGTCTGGCTCAATACTCCTACTGACTTACAGCTATTGGCAATCAGCGATGCTGTCTTGTAGTAGCTCTTCATCAGATACGCATCAATGGACAAGGTGGTATCAAACCGATTGAGGCCCTGCTGAATTTCACCTTCGGCCAAATCCATAATCACGCGGGAGAGCAGCTTCACCACTGTAAGGTTGTCCAAATTAGCTAGATGCCAAGAGGACTGGGCAAACAAAAAATCACCCGCTAGCACGGCCACTCGATTATTAAAACTGCTGTGGACCGTAGGCACCCCACGTCTTAGGGATGACTCGTCTACCACATCGTCATGAACCAAACTAGCTGTATGGATCATCTCGGTAATCTCAGCTAACCGAAAGTGCCTAGCTGGAATATCCGCCTCCATCACCGTAGCCCGTGATAGCAGCAGCACAATAGCCGGTCGGATACGCTTCCCTCCAGCTCCAAAAAGATGCTCTGCAGCAGCATAGAGAATGGGATGCCGAGCACCGACCAGCTGCTTTAGATTATCCGTCAGCAGCCTAAGATCGGCTTCGACGGGAGCAAACAGCGATGTTGTTGAAGTCATGGGAGAAAATGCTCAGACGGCTTGATTACGAAATTTTAAGTAATCTACATTCATTCTAAGCTAACGACTCATTTGGTGTCGCATATCAATTCACAATTATGTGGAAACACCTCTTCCTTCAGTGCTTTGCAGTTTAATAAGCATAACCCCCCACAAAGAGCACAATCTGGCCAGCATTGATTAGATATTTCTATTTCTTTTTTTTGATTAGGTCTATGTAAATAACAAATGCTTATGTTAGACTAATGAATAGGAATTGAAAAATTTCATAGCAAGATCATCAATAGTTGGTGTTTAGTAGCTTTGTTCTAGAGGTCGCTGTTGCGACGTCTGGGTAATGCTTAGGTTATTCACAGGCGTGTTGTTGTGGCCTTGAGTGGTAGATACTCTGGGCGAGCAGCTGTTTACAGAGGGAATGATATCCTCCTGATTTAACACAAAGTTGAGTCGGGCTGGCGAAGGCTCAAGTAGGCAGCTAGCTAAAAAGTCATCGGTGCATGTATGCCCCAAGGTGCATATGGAGTGACGAGCGATACTGCAACACAGCTGACTCTGAGTAATTCTTATATCAAGGCTTTTAATTATTGAGAATCCTGCGTAATTTTCAACCCAGCTGTCGTGCTGTCAGTTCCTGCTGTCTGCTTTGTTTGGCCTGCAGATCGTCTTTGTTGCTCCTCTCACCCGGCTACGTCCATGACTCACCCCTTTACTCCCCTGTTGATACTGCTGCTTGCGACTAGTTATTTGTTGATGGTTTATATTCTGTTTACCGCTGTTCAACGCTTTGTCAGGCGTCGAGAGCAAATGTTGAAATGAATGAATATTGACTGGCAAGCTATCGTTCCTTTTGAGCGTTTTATACTTGCCTTCCATAACGGTTCAAAACTTTTTAGAACAAAACTTTTTTTAATATATTTATTTTCAGACATTGGCCTAGCTATTAAGTTAGCTGGGTCATAATTTTTATTTGAGCAGATCTTTTACAGTCAGCGCGTCTATAAGCATTTTAATATTTCTGCAATTTATTTTATAGGGAGCAACTTCAATCTAATGATGTATTCCCGAAAACAACTTAGAGGGTTAGCATAGACAGGAGTTTTCAACGTTATTATTAGGCACCCAGTAATTTGAGTTCAGCCCCTAACGTTTCTGCTTCTAATTCTTTCGAACGCGATCAGGCCAACGTGCCTTTCCCTGCCAAGGTTATTCAATTAGATAGCGGCTTGACTGTCATTCATCAAGAAATAACAGCCACACCTGTTGTTGTCGTAGATGTTTGGATTAAGGCGGGAGCACGCTACGAACCAAATGCCTGGACAGGTATGGCTCATTTTTTAGAGCATATGGTTTTTAAGGGGACTGAGCAGATTCTGCCAGGGATGTTCGACGCTGCTATTGAGAGTCGTGGTGGACTCACTAATGCGGCAACCAGTCACGATTATGCTCATTTTTATATGACCGTGGCTGCCGATGACTTATCCCATGCGCTCCCTTATCTTGCGGATCTATTACTCCATGCAGCAATTCCGGCAGATGAATTTGTACGGGAGCGCCATGTCGTAATTGAAGAAATTCATCAGGCATGGGACGATCCGGACTGGATTGGGTTTCAGACACTCTCGGAAATGATTTATGGCGATCATCCCTATGGTCGCTCGGTTTTAGGTTCTCCGGATAGATTGCAGGAGCGTTCGCCAGAGGAAATGCGTCAGTTTCATCGAACGTACTATCAGCCTGAGAATATGCAGGTTGTGATTACAGGGGGTGTTTCCCTAGATCGCGTCTTAGAGCTAGTACAAACAACATTTCGTGCATTTCCACAGAGAAAGTCGTGTCCAACTCTAGGTCCTACGGCTTCCCCTCGTCTATTTACAAATCCTCGACACACGTTGATGTTGCCTCGATTAGAGCATGGACGTTTAGTCATGGCCTGGTTAGCTCCAGGTATTGACGACTTGGCATCGGCGTGCGGTTTGGATATTTTAGCAACTGTTCTAGCTGAAGGACGGATGTCTCGATTGGTACGAGAACTCCGCGAAGATCGTCAGTGGGTGGATGAGATTGGTAGCAGCTTTTCTGTTCAGCAGGATTGCAGTCTACTCGTTTTGTCGGCTTGGCTAGCGCCATCCCATATAAAAGAAGTAGAACAAGTAATTTGCGATCGCATCGCCTCCCTAGCTACCATACCTATTACAACGGCAGAGTTAGAGCGAGCTAAACGAGTATTATGCAATGATTATGCATTTTCGATGGAAACTCCAGGGCAGCTTGCCGGACTATATGGATATTATGGAACTTTAGCCAAACCCGAACTTTCCATGGCTTACCCCGACTATGTGCAAGCCTACTCTGCCCAAGAACTCATGCCCCTTGCCGAGCAATACCTATCCCCCCTCCATTGCGGTACCCTTGCTCTAACCCCTGGCTAGAAATACCCTTATCTACTTTCTCCTGATAACCTTCACTACTAACTCTAACCACTACACCTGTGACTGTATCCACTGCCCCGAAGCAAAACTCCATCACGACCCATCTGAGCAACGGCCTCAAAGTTATCGCTATTGAAAATCCAGCCGCTGATATCATCTCAGCACGGGTGTTTTTACCCGTTGGGCAAGGTCATGAAACACCGGAAAATGCAGGTATCTTTAGCCTACTTACTTCACTACTCACGCGTGGAACCATCCACCGCAGTTCATTAGATATTGCAGAAGCAGTTGAATATGTAGGGGCTAGCTTAGGAGCTGATAGCGCCTCAGACTATAGCTTAGTTAGTGTCAAAACTGTCTCCGCTGATTTTGAAAAAATTTTTACGCTAGCGACTGAGATTTTAAGAGAGCCCAGTTTTCCTGAAAATGAAGTTGAGCTTGAACGTAAGCTAACTATTCAAGGGTTGCGCTCAATGCAAGAGCAGCCCTTTAGTGTCGCTTATAAATATTTTCGCGAAGGCATGTACGGTACTCATCCCTATGGTTTTTCCAGTATGGGCACAGAGGAAACCGTAATGGCTATTCAGCGTGACGATCTTCTAGAAGCCCACAGCAAGCATTTCCGCCCCGACAACATGGTGGTTGTCATTGTTGGACGTATCGATCCCGAGAAAGCAATTGCATTAGTAGATAAATTGCTAGGAGGCTGGGCTGTTCCTAATCATCCGGCACCTACTCCGCACTTACCGGCAATCGACTCTCATGCTTATCGCATCGTTACACCCCAAGAAACCAATCAAGCCTTTGTGATAATTGGCTATTTAGCCGCCTCGGTAAAACACCCCGACTTCGCCGCTCTAAAGCTACTAAGCACTCACTTAGGTAATGGTCTATCCAGCCGCTTATTTGTAGAACTGAGAGAAAAACAGGGTCTCGCTTATGACGTATCGGCGTTTTATCCTACTCGCTTAGGACCATCGCAGTTTGTCGCCTATATTGGTACCGCTCCCGAAAATACCTCAGTTGCCCTAGACGGACTACAAAGTGAACTACGCCGTCTGTGCGAGGTTCCCCTAACTGCCAATGAACTACAGGTTGCCAAGAACAAAATGCTGGGGCAGTACGCTCTGGGTAAACAAACAAACGGACAAATCGCTCAGCTGCTGGGCTGGTACGAAATTTTAGGCTTGGGCACCGAGTTTGACACCACATTTCAGGCTGATGTTGCTGCTGTGACTATCGAAGAAGCTCAGGAAGCCGCCATGCGCTGCTTTGTAGACTCCCATATTTCAATTTTAGGACCCGCAACAGCAGTAGAAGCCTTACGCTAAGTGGATACCCCTAATGTCGGCAATTATCGCAATGACCACATTGCATATCTTGAGCGTTTACTTCGTCACCAAACTGCATTAACAACTTTCCCCAGCGACACTTACGGCTAAAGAGATATTGCTTTATTTCTTTCACATTATCAAAAGTCTCTCTGTGGCCAGAAGATTTTTCCACCTTTAACCGATAGTGAAACGGATCTTCCCAAATCAGCTGGCCCTGGCTGTGTAGCAACGCCAATGCTGTAACCGCTTTCCTGTTCTGTCTTAATACCTCATCAATATTGCCGACTGCAGGTAGTGATTTAACCAATCGCTTTGCCTCTTGCTGTAGCTTCCGCTCACTTTCCGCAAAAAACTTCCAGCGCTGTTTATCTTCCGAATCTAACCATCCTGTGGGCTCACTCACTAGCGTCAGAGCCTCAGCTGGTTTCCCATCTCGTCCTCCACGACCAATCTCTTGTACATACTCGCTTAAAGTACTCGGCGCATGAAAATGACAGACCCAGCGAACTCGTGGATGATTAATTCCCATTCCAAACGCACTAGTGCATACTACAAACTGGCAGTGCTCTTCTAACCATTTGGTCTCGATTTGACGGCGTTCATCGCTAGTGAGTCCGGCATGATAAGCCTCTACTGAAAAACCTTTTGACTTTAGCCATTGAGTCAGCGCTTCCGCTGTTTTGCGTGTGCGAACATAGACCAACCCTGCTTGAGCCGGATGAGCTTTTACAAACTTCAGCATTGCCTGCCGTCGTCTTCTGGGTGTCCAAACCATCTTCACTGCTAAATTTAGATTCGAGCGATAGGGGCTGAGCGTTATCTCTTTAGGTTGTTGTAAATGAAGTACTTCACGGATAGTTTGCTGAGCTAACGGATTTGCCGTTGCTGTAAACGCTGCAATCGATAACTTTGTCCCTGGAGGTTTCTGTCTTAGAAGAGCTGGTCTGACAGCACCCAATCGCCGGTAGGTAGGGCGAAATGTGTTGCCCCACTGCACTAGACAATGAGCTTCATCTAAAATGAGGCCGTTAATGATCACCTGAGGCTGGCATAGAGTTTCCCAGACTCGTTTGCTGAGAAGTGTCTCGGGGGATAGATATAACAACCGCAGACGGTTTTGCTGTAACTGCTGTAATATTCTCCGTTTCTCAAAGTTTGCCAAGGCGCTATGAAGTCGTTCCGCAGATAAGTGACGCTGTTTTAGCTCCTGAACTTGGTCTTCTATTAGGGCAACTAAAGGAGAGATTATTAGGGTGACGCCTGTTTGTAATAAAGCAGGTAGTTGGAAACAGATCGATTTGCCACCGCCGGTTGGCATAACAATTAGGGAATCACGTTTGGCTAGTAATGTTCGAATGACCTCGTCTTGTGGAGGGCGAAAACTATCGTAACCCCAGATTTCTTTAAAGCGAGCTTCTACTTGCTGCCATGATGTAGCGGTAATCATTTATACACTCTTGGAGTAATAGAGCTAGAGTGCCCATTGCGAGTGTGCCTTTATTGATTCTATAGATATCCGCAGGTTCTGTTATGCAACCCACTTATCGTGGTTAAAACATTCTCTCAAACAAAGAAAAAATCATGCAAGCTCAAAGGATTGGGTGTCATTGGCGATCTCAAACGGTACCCTAATCAGTAAGTAGTAAACCTATGGGAGAGCCCCCATGTACGAAATTGCCGGTGTAGATGAAATCTCAGTGCCAGACTTTGTGCAGCACCTTGCACAAGGCGAGCTACAGCTGGTGGATGTGCGAGAACCCGAGGAAGTTGCGATCGCACATCTTCCCAACTTTATCCATTTGCCACTGAGTCAATATTCTGACTGGGCTGAGCAAATCTTTGCCCATCTAGACCCTAACCTAGAAACCATTGTTATGTGCCACCATGGTATGCGCTCTGCCCAGATGTGCCAATGGTTACAACACCAAGGATTTGAGCATACCAAAAACTTATCGGGTGGTATCGATGCCTATTCTCGACTTGTAGACAGCTCCATCCCCCGTTATTAATCGTCTAGTCCCCACGTCGCCCCATTACTGCCCCCTGCCTTTTTCCATCACATGCTCAGTCAGCTTCAAATCCTTGTCCGTGAAGTCGATGGACGCTATGCAACCGATACAGAGCTAATGTTCCTACAAGATTATCTAAAGACAGCTCGCCTAAGGTTTAGTGCCTACCAAAAACTTCAGAAAGCCGAAAAAGATATTATTCAGCAGGTCAAACACAAGCTAAAAATAGCTGATCCGCACCTGCTGGTGCGGGGAAAAGTCGATCTGAGTGTCAAATGGCATCGAGATACCGTTCGTGTGTTGCGATACTGTGCCCACGCTCTACTGGTATCTGATGAAGAGGGGTTAGAGGAAACTTTTTTACTCTGGTTTCAATCTATTATGCGTTCTTTTAAGGCTCAGCATAGCTGCGACATTACCTATAAAGTCATGCAGGATGTAGTTCGTCAACACCTGACACCTCAGGAGGCTGAGCTATTTTGCCCAATTTTAGCTCAAGCTAGACTTTTGCTAGGCCAATAGCGTTACCCTGAAGGTACGACCAGGTATATCAGGCTTTATGGACATTCCGTCAGCTCATTCCCACAAGCTGCGTCAGCACTATCCCCAAAAACACAACCATTACAGGTTTTCTGATTTTTTCCAGTTTAATACATCCGAGGGAACCATTACTGACTGGAATGGAAGCCGTAATATCCTGACCAGCGAAGACTTTATCATCGGTCTGCTAGAAGGCTTAGAAGAAGAGGTTGGGGCGGCCTCGGCAGCGGTCATGTATTCCATTGGTTTGGAATGGGGTAAACAAGATTCGCTATTTTTTGATCAATGGTTCGAGCGTGAGTACAACGTCAGCCCACAGCAAGCTAACCTTATGTTCCTGTTAGAAACCTGGTGGTGGCCCTTTACAGCCCAAGGCTGGGGACGGTGGGAAATTGACATGGCGGATCGTACCCAAGGGTTTATGTTTATTAATCTGTTTGACTCAGCGGTAGCACGTACCCTGGGGGATGTGGGCAAACCTGTCTGCTATCTATATGCTGGGTTATATGCTGGCTTCTTTACCGAAATGGTTCGAAAACAGCTGAGCTGTATTGAAATTCAATGCTATTCCATGGGGGAAACCTACTGTAAGTTTCTCCTAGGGGCTAAAGAACGCATTGATGCAGCCGCATTTTGGTTAAATGAAGGAGCGACAGCTAGTGATATTGAAAAGCGCCTGCGCTCTGGAGATTCATTATGACGATAAACAAGTCAGTAGAGTCAATCCTAGATAGTCAGCTGGACATCGTTTCAGTTGAGGACTTCTTTAAACAAATAAACTGGTATGGAGGGCGATTATCAAAAGCTGACGATTTGGCTATGGCCGCTACTCTCTACGAAACAGTTGGGCAGTTTTTCGGTACATTTCCCTGGAGCGGCTCAACGGCAACTGTACCCTCTACGGACTGGAACTCATCCACAGACGATGAGATTATTCCACTCAAAACTGATACCCTCACGTTAGAAGACTTGTCAGCATTATTTTAGCCCTGTCGGTCATTTCTATGCTCAAGGAGCCTAGATAAACTGTTCTCTAGCACTATTATGACAACTCCTCCCCTAGGCCAAGACATTTTGCGACAGATTTCGCTACAGCCTGATAGGAGCTATCTTACGGCACAAGAATTGGGTAGTCTTGGTCGTTACGTTAGTAGTTTAGGGGATCGCATTCGAGCCTATCGTCAGTTGCGGGAGTGGGAGGTTAATCTCATTCAAGAACTCGTAGATCGGCTTCCTGCTGAGCTCAAGGAAGAGACGAGTTCTCTAGAGCAAAGTGTTAAGCAAACTATTTTGATCCTAAGATATGCTGCTCTCGGCATGTTGGTGGATGATGTCAATTTGGGACGACGACGTCTAGAAGGATGGCTGCCTATTATGGTGACGGTTTATCAAACCCAAGCCATTGATAAATTGCTTCAAAGTTCTCTTAGTCAGCAGCTACCTAGACTGTTGACTGATTCTCAATTTTCCTTATTGAAACCGGCACTAGAGTCTGCACAAAAGCTATTGCAAGATGATGTACAGGCTTGAATGACCTGTTTAAATAAACTCTCTGATGGTAGAATTTACTGACGTTATGCCTCCTCTGGGGAACTCTTTGGGGACCTATCAACATGGTACTGGTAGCCGATTTACTTGCAGATACTAGCCTAACGGCTAATTACTTTGCCACTGATGTCTATGTACACGGCACCCTTGAGCTAGGACTGTTAGAGAATCGTCGAGGCGATCGCTTGTTGGCCCTTCCTGAGACCCTCATTCGAGCAATTTATGCTGGCTTAGATAATGAAACGGGTCAAGCATCAATGTTGGTATTACATAATTGTGGACGCTGGTGGGGCAAAAACTTCTATACTCGCTTTTGTGAAGAGCTGACTGATTACCACAATCGCTTGGTGTCGAGTTTATCGATGGCTGAGTTTATACAAGCTCTGCAGCAGTGTTGGGTAACTCATGGCTGGGGGCAGATAAGTTTAGATAAAACCTATCAACCTCAGGGGTTTTTGGTTGTTAAAATTCGAGCATCGGCTTTTGTTGATTATGCCCCTAAGTTAGAGCGGCCTGTAGGATTTTTAGAGATGGGGGCCTTACAAGCGTTTTTTAGTGAGTTGAGTGGTCAGACGCTGCACTGTGTCCAAACGGCGTGCGAATCCCTAGGCGCAGAAGAGAATTGCTTTGTCCTGGGTTTAGAGGAGCGGCTAGCTCTGGCAGAGTCTGGTGTCGATCAGTGTCTATCCCACGCTGAAATTATGAGTTTATTGGTGGAACAGGGAGCTTAACGGCGTGCCAACGGATCAGCAGTGGGTGGTGATGTGAACGTTATCCATCAGCGGTCTAACTATCGAATCCTGGGGCTAGTTGGCAATGGTCAGTTTGGTCGTGTGTATTGTGGGGTTCATCGCAAGACAGGCCAGTTGGTCGCTATTAAATGCCTGCATCGCAACAGCTTATCTACCCATGCCTTTTTGAGAGAGCTGCACTGTTTATTGAGTTTGCCGCATCCTAACATTGTTGCCTGCCATGCTCTAGAGCATTCTGAGGATGGTCGTCGATTGGTGTTGGAGTATTGTGCAGGCGGAACATTGCGATCGCACATGCTTACACCCCTAAGTGTGTCTGATATCCTGACCCTCATATCAGACGTTTTATCTGGTCTAGCCTATGCTCATCATCGGGGAATTATTCACTGTGATGTTAAACCCGAAAACATTTTACTCATCTACCGTGATGGTCGTTGGCGCGCTAAAATCTCAGACTTCGGGATTGCTAAACTTATCCAGGATCAGTCTAGTCGTAAAGGATCAGGTCAAACAGGTTCGCCTGCCTATATGGCACCGGAGCGTTTTTATCGTCAATACTCTCCATCTGCAGATGTCTATGCGGTGGGTATCATCCTGTTTGAGCTACTGGTCGGACGACGACCCTTTACAGGTACGCCCGCAGCTCTGCAATCTGCCCATCTAAACCAATCTGTTCCTGAGGTAGATCAGTTGATTGATCCCCTCAAACACATCATTGCTAAAGCATTGGAAAAATTGCCTGCTCGCCGCTATCCAACGGCGACTGAGATGCTAGCGGATTTACAACAGCTAGATCCCCTCAGTTCAGACTTTTTAGTGCCGCTTAATCCGGTACATATTGACTACCGTCCCTATACAGGCAAACCCCGTCATAGCTTGAGCCAAGCTGTGACTCATCTAAAAGATCTGTCGTCTACGGTTTACACAGGCACATCAGCGACAGCCGTACCCAAAACTTTGCTAGCCTATGGTTCGCAGTTAGCAATTTTACAACAAAAATCCCTCATCATCTTTCAGCAGATTTTAGATGGTCCAGTCCAAAGACTATCCCTCTCTAAGACCAGGCTAATAGTCAGTACATCCCATACCGTGTGGGGTGGTTCTAAACCTGAGGAAATGACTCCTCTCACTTATTGGGCAACCCCCTCACTCGTTGCTGTTTCACCTCACCAACGTTGGGTAGCTACGGCGAGTTCTGACACTAATCAGTTGAGTATCATACAGCTACATCAGAAGGCTCAGGCTCCTTTGCGCCGACCACTACCGCCAGACATTGACATCCATCAGATACTCGCACTTGACAATAACCACCTAGCGATTTTGGCCAGATCTGGTCAGTCAGGTACTCAACTGATGCTGTGGAATCGTCGGGGGATATATTTGACGTCACTTGACTTAGGTATTACTCTACGACAGCTGACTCCTATGCATCGGCCTCATCAGTGGATGGCCATTGATGCCAACGCGCCCCAAACAGTTATTTTTATAACTCTTAAGCCTTTGCGTATGACCCGCATGGTTCTGGATATCTGCCCTAGTTTTATGATGGATTTGCCATGGGGCTATCTATTTAGTGATGCTGAAGGACGCATGTTGCTACTTGACCGAGATTTTTATCCAATTGGTGGAATTCAAGGGCCGACTGGAGTTACCGCCATTACCGCTAGTAGTTCTCATGAACTACTAGTCGCCACATGGAAATCTGCTGCGCCCACTGGTTTAGGTGCTCTCCATCAGTTAGATCTGCTAGATTTTGATCTAGATATAATTTTTTAGTACCGTAGGTCAATTGCGCAAATCAACTTGTCCATTAATGCCATTTTGTTGCAACCATTCTAGTCGTGCCTGGGCATCGGCTTCATTGACATAGGCCCCAGCCTGCATAAATGTTTGGCGGCCTACTTGGGTACGGAAAGCATCGGGAACTAAATTCTGTAAAGCATCCGCATCCGCCGTATTTACCAAAACACGATAGCGAAATGTCTCAGCCAGAGCGATTGTACCTGGAGGTGTCAGACGGGTGGAACCACTGCTGCTCGGAATAGCTGCCGATGGCACAGGCAATCGCTGACCAGCAGCCGTTATATTAGCTGCTACGGGCACATCAGGTATGGCAACTTCGTTATTCTCTCTCGTGGACGATACAGGTGTAGGTGTTCGATTTAATCGGGCTAGCAGCTTAGAGATACCTTCGTCCTGCTCATGATTAGGTAGTTCGTTTGGCATAGACTCCGATGTATTAGACGGAATAACGGCTATAGCAATAGCTCCATCAGAAGTAATCTCTTCCGTGGCCTGCTCGATAGATACGTCAGGATCGAGTAACGGTTCCTGGCGATTTGACACTGGAGCTTCTCTACTTGCTCTTCTCTCTTCTGTCACATTATCTGTCGTAATGGGCGCAGGAGCATTAGAGGAAAGCGCTAAATGTTGTCTATAGGATGAGATCGCATTGGTCGGTCTGTTTTCTTCAAATACAATCTGCTCATCAGAGTCCGTATCTTCTCCGGCGATAGGCTGTCTAACTGTAATATTATTAGTCTCAAGATTATTGCTAGCTTCGAGTTCATTACTGGCTTCGGAGCTTGTCGTTACGACACTTGCTACATTGTGTCTGGCTTGTCTCACAGAATCACTATCAGTTTCAGAGTCATAGTTTACAAGAACGGCTGGTTGTTCTTGTCCCAGTACTGTTGGCAAGCTTGTCGGTAAATTTGAGTCACTGGTAACCTCAGATACTTTAGCAGCTACGGTGTCATGAAGGTCTAAAGGAGGAGACTCTACAGCTGTAGCTGTATTTTCTACTTCTACGATGCCGTTTCGCTGATTACCATTTAGGACATTCGCTTCTAAGACCGGGCGAGCATTGTTTTTTAGAGCAATTCCCACTCTATTACGAGCGATACGATTATTATTGATAACTGGAATGGCAGGACTAGCCACTGTGATTGCGCGGCCTGTTGCTTCAAAATAATTTCCTCGAACAACAGCACGACCATTCCCCTGAATTGTCAGGCCATACTGATTACGGTTGAAATAGCTATTTTCGACAATAGGGGCACTATCGATAATCTGAATCCCAGCATCAGCATTAGATACAAGCGCTACTCTACGCAAAATTGGTGTGCCGGTCGTGATCCACACCCCGCTTCCTTTTGGGTTCGACACAACGACATTGGCTAGACCTGAACGATCTGCGGTTAAGATAGTGGCATTTTCAGCTATGGCTCCAGCTTGAAAATCTCCTCCACCTGCAATGATTGTGTTGCGAGTCTCACCTGTATTGCCCTGAATTGTAATACCAGGCCGTAATCGTAAGGGGAATTGTTCCCCAGACTCTTGGCTATAGTGGCCTGGGGCCAACAAGATTACAGTGCTAGTAGTCGGTGCTATTTGCAACGCTTGCGTAATCGTTCTGTAGGGAGCCTCTGCGCTGCCAGTTCCCTTCTCGTCACTCCCTGTTGTCACATTGACGTGCAAGACGCCGTAGCTTTGAGGCGATTGACCCATACTGACTGTGTGTTGATCAAGAGTTCTGGTCTCAAAAGGCTCTTGAGCTGTAGCCGGAAATGCTATTAAGGTTGATGCCATGGACATCATCACTATCAGCTTTTGAAATGGTTTCATACGTATTGTTGCGTTCATCGTCGAATCCACTACTGTGATTGCTCGGAGAGACTGGTTCTCCGAACTCTTTGCGATGACGCTCTGCCCACCATCCCAAATCCATAGTTAGTACTGCAAAATCTGCGGTGGGTGCGTGAGGCAGGATGTCGTTGATGCTTATGAGTTTGTTTATGTCTAGGGATTCTGATGGGGGAGTGGAAAAATGTCAACCCCTTGTAATAGATTTTTGAGTGTTGCTGCTCCTTGGATGATTCAATCCGTAAAGCCTTGCGCTGTTAAATAACGGATTGATCGGTGCGTTCCCTCAATCAGCAACGGCAGATTTTGTTCGATTCACATTAGCTAGAACCTCGGCGCAGCCTGCACAATTGTCGATATCGAATTTACAGCTGATACCATAGGAAAGCTTTGCCCTGATGTATGTCTTAAGCTATGAACTCTGAGTCGATTACCGAGTACCAGTCTCAGAACGTGCTGTATCGAATTTTAGATGCCAATCTAGATCGGGCTCGTGAGGGGCTCCGCATCGTGGAGGAGTGGTGTCGATTTGGTTTGAATGATGTCACACTGACCGAACAAATCAAGCATCTGCGTCAAACTTTGGGGGGGTGGCATAGCGACGCGCTACGTCAAAGCCGCGATACTCCTGGCGACCTTGGCACTACTCTCAGCCATCCCCAAGAAGAGCAGCGCGACACATTGCAAATGGTGGTGCAAGTTAACTGCTGCCGTATTCAAGAGGCGCTACGGGTACTAGAAGAGTATGGCAAGCTTCATTCTGCTGAGATGGCTAGCGGT
>JBCDFI010000040.1:0-17903 GCA_039178155.1 Cyanobacteria bacterium P01_H01_bin.105 | reverse complement strand
GATAAATTTGATGCCAATCTAGGCGATCAGATCAGCGAGCTTGCCGAAGCCGCCCGTGGTCGTCAGCAAGAAGCCCAGCAGCGGCTAATTGTGATTGCCGAGCGGTTTGCCACTGCCCTTGATGACCTCAAAACCAAGTTTGAAGGGGAGCAGTCCGCCTCCGCTACGGACCTAGAGCAGCTCAAACAAAGCTTTGCCCAGCAGCTAGAAGGTCTACAAACCGAGGCCAAAGGACAAAAAGATCAGATCATGCGGCAATTGGGAGAAGTCTCCCCCGAATATGTAGCCGACTCCTTTGTAGAGACAGCCCAGACGCAGTTACAGAGCCTCACCGAACGACTATCGCGGCTGCAGTCCAACCGACCAGAGCTGTTTGAAACTATCGATGAACTCGTGGCCAAGGCCAAAGGACACATTGACGAGGGTAATTTAGAAGACGCCATTATCACCTACGACCAGGCCTTGGCTATTCAGCCTAGCAATGCTGAGCTATGGCTGGCCCGAAGCAAACCCCTCAGCCAGCTCAAGCGACGCGATGAGGCCCTAGCTGCCTTGCAAAAAGTCATTGACCTAGAGCCCCAGCGACCAGAAGCCTGGTATCAGCGAGGGTTAGTGTTACGTGAACTACGTCGCTATGAAGATGCCCTGGCCACCTTTGAGCGAGTCATCGAATTAAACGACAGCGACCCCAAAGCTTGGTTAAACAAAGGCATGGTGCTTAGCCGTCTCAAGCAACGGGAGAAGGCTATTATCTCCTTTGATAAGGCCATTGCCCTCAACCCTACGTACCACGAAGCCTGGGTTAATCGCGGCGTCGCCTACGGGATTTTGCAGCAGGCCCAGGAAGCCTTTGAGTCCTTTGATAAAGCAGTCAATATTCAAGAAAATGATGGTGTCGCCTGGTTAAATCGTGGTCTGGCGCTGATGGAGCTAGAACGGCTAGAGGATGCGGTGCAATCGTTTGAAAAGGCTACGCGGTTTAAGCCAGATCTGGTCAAGGCTTGGGATAATCGCGGGCTAGCCTTAGTGAAACTGGGCCGGGACCGAGATGGTCTTAAGAGTTTTGATAAGGCGTTGGAGCTAAATCCGGGCTATGCAAAAACATACTACAACCGTGCAGTTTGCTATGCGCTACAGCGGGAAACAGACAAGTCCTTAGAAAATTTGCAAAAGGCGGTGCAGATAGATCCGCGCTATAAGGAAGAAGCCCAAGCAGACGAGAGCTTTGAGGATATTTGGCAAGATAACTGGTTTAAGGAATTGGTGGCGTAGATTAGGTTGCCAGGTATGCAATACTATCTGCTCTCCGAGCGTTTCTCAAACCCAGCCATCGATGTCACATATATTGCTTGGAATACGTCAGGAATCTTATGAGGGCTGTAGTGGTGTTCCATAGAACGCCTCTACAATAAAGTAGAATCTGCTTAAATTCTTATTACTCAATTCTGTAGTCGCATCCGGTCTATGGTTAGCGTAGCTCCCTTAGTGAAACAACCTGTACCGCAGCCTGTTGGTGAGCAGCGTGTGGTGTTGCGATCGCTCACCTGGCAGGGATATTTAGCAGTGCGCCAGTCGCTCAGCCCCGAGCGCAATACGCGTCTGACTTACTGCGAGGGAACATTAGAAATTACTATGCCGCTTGAGATCCATGAGTTTTCGGCCTGGTTGATTGGTCGATTCATCTATATTTTGGCGTCGGAGCTAGGTATGGAGACAAAAACCATGGGGTCGACAACACTGGATCGACAAATTTTGGACCGCTCCAGTGAGCCAGATGCGGCTTATTACATCCAAAATCAGCCATTGGTGGCCGGACGCGATGTAGATTTGGAGCAAGATCCGCCGCCAGATTTGATCGTGGAGGTGGATATTACCCACACAGATATTGATAAGCTGCGACTGTATGCGGCTATGGGAGTACCGGAATTTTGGCGTTATAACGGAGAAGTTTGGCGGGTTTATCAACTACAAGATTCTACTTATCAGGAACTAGAGCACAGCCCGACGTTTCCGCAGGTACCAAAGTCAAAACTGTATGAGTTTTTGTCGACGGCTCGGGTAAGCGAGATGAGCGCTGACCGAGCGCTACGAGAGTGGGTGAGATCGCTATCCCAATAAACCAGAATTTATTGCCCCTGCGAGGGATATTCCATCTGAGCAAAATGTTCTAACAGCATCCTGTGAACAAAAATGTAGCCGCCGCCAACCTTCTGCAGGAAGAGACGATCGGCAGCATAGTCGAGGAAACGAGCATAGTTCCAGGGGATATGACCTATGCGGTAAAGCATTAGTCGCAGAGCAAAATGCCGAATGCTAGCTGAGCCACCGAGTAGCCCCAAAAACAGACCACCACTTAGCAAAATCGGTATAGAAATCAGCCAGTAAAGTGACCCAACAACTGGCCCAACAGTAAGCCCACTGCTCAGACTAACAACTAGACTAATAATTAGTCCAAAAATTAGAGTAGAAACTGAAGCATATTTTGTTGAATTCCAGCAGTGCTGGAATTCCTTGCCAGGGTGTGCCATCGTTGTCATATCGATAGGGATAACCAAAGATGGAAATCTTGCCTCCCACTTCAGGCACATGAGTACTCAAATACACACAGGGTAAATCGCTTAACGGTTCAGCCCGTAACAGTGCTACATCTTTATCCGCAAATATCTACTCTACCGTGGCCATGGCCAAGTCGTGATTATTTCGATAGCCTACTGTGGCCGTAGTTGCCCCCGTACTACATGTTCACAGGTAAGAATGTAACTCGGTGCAATCAAGAAACCCGTGCCGACTTGTCCGTTTTCGGACATCGACAGTTTGACCGTGCATTGTTGTAGTAATTCGTCGATACGGGGATTACTCACGGATATTATGCGTGCATAACGGGTTTCAGATGAGGCAGCTATGGTCGGAAACTATGCTATTAATTCCCATCACCTTTTTCCCACTCCAGGGTAATCTCCAAACTGGTCTTGCCGGTTCCCTTTGCCAACGCTGCAATCAACGCCCCCTGCTGCACCTCTAGCTCTACGCCAAAGGTGACGCTGGCCTTTGTTGGTTTTGCCGCATTTACGGGCTTTGCGATCGCTTTTACAATAGTCTCAATCGTCGACGTTACCCGCTCAAACGACTTTTTTGCACCTAGGTCGCCACCAGACACATCTCGCCGTCCCATCGGCGCATCAACCTTTACATACAGCGTCGAACCATCTTCTAGTTCTACCGGAACCGTCTGTGTAGGAAAAGACATAGGCAATCTAAAATCAACTTTTTCAGTTATAGCTTTCCTACTATCGTTCTCCTAACCCATCAGTTCTATTTCCATAGACAAAAAAAGCCACCTCCATTAAGAGATGACTCGGATGTTCCAGGAAACTTAACTGAACGATGCAAACGTTATCGCTAATTTGAACGTACAGGCATAGGTAACATTTCTGCCGACACGTCTGCTCTCTCCATCAGCCAAGCTGCCGACCAAAACCGTACTGCACCATCTGCACTACTGCTCATCAATACCCTGCCCCCATCGTCAAACTCTACATTCCAGACGGCCCTTTGGTGCCCATCTAACGTCTGCACTAGCTGATGATTTTTCATATCCCACAGCTTTACTGTGTTGTCATAGCTGCCGCTGGCTACCGTGCGTCCGTCTGGGCTAAAGGCAACTGAATAGACGGCTCGATCATGGCCCATAAACATGCGGGTGGGCTCAAATTTCTGTAAATCCCATGAAATGACGGCTTTATCTTGGCCGCCGCTGACAACCATACGGCTATCTGGGCTAAAAGCTAAATCCCACACCGTTCTCTTGTGACCGTGGAGCGCAATCAGCTGTGTCTCACTTTGAATCTCCCAGACATGGATCATGCCACGTCGGTCACCGCTGACCAGTGTTTTTTTGTCTGGGCTAATCGCCACCGATGTAATGCCGTGGGGATGCTCAAACGTATGTAACAATTCGCCGGACCATACATCCCAAATCTTGACTGTTTTGTCAAAACTACCACTTGCCAAAAGGCTGCCATCGTCGCTGACAGCCAGTGATTTGACATCATCGGTATGCCCGATTAAATGATGAAATGATTGCTGTGTTATTAGATTCCAGATGCGAATGTGATTGTCCCAGCTGCTGCTGGCCAACAGCCTACCGCTAGGAAAAAATACAACATCTTCGACCGCATCAGAGTGAATCTGATGTGACTGCAGTAGATCGCCGGTCAGTAAGTCTCTGACCGCTACCGTGCCATCAAAATGACCTGTTGCAAACGTCTGACTATCGACATGTACGCTACTGGCATAGGTCATGGCATCCGTTGTAAAGGCTTGTCTTGACCCCAAACGATGATCAAAGCTTAGGGAGGCATGGGCATCGGCCACACCCGCAGCTACACTGACAGCCTTCATGTGAATAGCCATGGGTGAGGGAGCCCGGTCTAAACCGACAGCTAGGCTTGCGATCGCAAGGCTACTCAAACACACTATTCCGACAGTTGAACGACCTTTTTTACGTGGCTTTTTGGTCTTGGAAGGTTGATACGACGGGTCTTGATGTTTCTGATCTCCAGATTTTTTGAAAAATGCTCTGCTTTTTGAGGAATTGGTAGATTTAGATGTGACGATCATGGTTCTAATTGTTGCACCACTAACGAACTCCAGAGGGTTATATGTCTGAGCAATCAGGCACACACCCCTCTGACAACGGTTGCTGCCAATAGGAAATGAATCAGATTATGCAAATGCATCTAAACGTCCCCCCTGACCATTTAGGAACAGGAGGTGTATAACGACAGATAGCACGCATTCTCTAGGGTATATTTGGCAACACCCAGCCTTTTTGACCTGAGGCGAATTCTAGTTAACTTTGACTCTAACGAGTTCTTTTTGAAACTCTGATCCTTTACGAATCAAAAATAAACCTGTAATTGCCACAATACTGATAGCAGCAATGGGAGTCACAAAGGTCCACTGTCCTGCCATTTTGTTAATGATGTGCCAGGTCAATAGAAACATTGCTGCGTAGGTCAGCGTGTGTAGACGTTTCCAGTTTTTCTTGAGTCGCTTGATACTCCAGTCATTTGAAGTGATGGCTAGGAGCGTAAAAATAATCAAGGTGGACAGTCCCTCAACGCTAACTCTGTAGGTGTTGATATCAAAGAAGTCAACGTTGCGTTTGCGAATGACACAGTAGGCGTGGCCAACGGCAAGGATAAAGGCCAATATGCCAATCGCTCGACGCTGTTTTAGCAGCCAGCGCACAGTGCTGTTAGCTTTATATGCAGGAAAGACAATACGGACAATCGTTGGTACCAAAGTGGCGATATAGGCCGCCAATGCCAGAAACCCAAGGTGGTTTCCAAGGGGCACAGACTCAAACGATAGACTCATTTCAGGTAGAACACTCATCAATTAACTGTTGATTACTCAGGAAATTAAAAATATCCCTGGTAACGTATACATGTTAGGACAGAGTAATTTCACCTATTTGTATCCATCCGGATACTTTATGAAAAGTTTCTAATTTCCCCATCAATCCTTTAAGATTTTGGGAAAACAGTCATTGCTTGATAGGGCAGATCTATGAGGAAAGGGCTTGCTGATACATTGGTTTCTTCGGGATGAGCCCTAAAGGGAGAGCGGCTAACGCTTCACCTGACGACTTAAAGCGCAGGTGGTAGTTAGGATTAACCATGCGCTCAAACAGTTTGATAATTGTAGTATCTGCTTTGACCAAATCTGTTAGTTTTTGCTGGCTGCTAGCGGTTACTAACCACGCAGGAGACTGACCGGTGAGCGACTGCAGTACAATCATGCCGATGGAGTAGATATCGCTGTTTAATTGGGGATTACCGACCCGTTGCTCAGCGGATTGGTAGTCGTTCTGTTTTAAGACGACTTGACGATAGGCCAACGAGTGCGATCGCAAGCCGACACACAGCCGCTTAATCACACCATACTCAACTAAGACAATGCGATTGTCAGATTGACGACGAATAAAACTTTGGGGATAACATTCACAGTGAACGATTTGCCCTTGATGAAACGGATGAACACTACTCAGTAAGCTATGAGTGAGCTGCAACACAGACCCCAACGATTGAGCATTGTCGAGTTCTTCAGTTAAAGGGGTGCCCACAATGTGAGCTTGGACCCAGTAAAAGATGTCACCTTGCTCAAAGTAATCTAAGCAGGTAGCAATGCCATCTTGTCGAGTGATCACCTTTAAGAAACTCATTTCTGCGCTCAGAGCTTCACGCACTAAAGCAAGCAGCGAAGGATTTTCGACCGGTAGATCAAAGGTATTGATAATAACAGAGGTGGATGTTGCCGCATTGAGATCTTTGGCTAGTAAGCGCTGCCCAAAGCTGCTGTCACTTAGCACCTGGCTAACGTCATAGCGGCTATTTAAAAGCCTGTCAGATGACGCACTAGAAACAGCAACAGCAGACGAGAATCCACTTTCTAACTTTGAAAATTGAGGGATCTCAAACTCTGACGGTTTAGGTTCTAGCTTCTCTTTAACGATTGGCGGCTCACTGGGCAATGCCACCCCTAGCAAAGCATTAACTTTACCCAGCAATCGCTTAAGCACAATAGGCTTTATATCATAGTCATTGCAGCCAGCCTCTAACGCTGTCTTCCAGTTGCCCGACTTGGTATCAGCGGTCAAGGCAATCACAGGAATGTGGGCGGTTGCAGTAGACGCCTTAAGAATTTTGATTGACTGCCAGCCGTCCATAAAAGGCAGGTCCGTATCCATGATAATCAGGCTGGGCTGATGCTCAATAGCCATGGATAGCCCTTTTTCACCATTGGTTGCAATTAGCACATCGTATCCGCAATGCCGCAGCCGCCGGTCCAGCATTTTACGATTTAATGCATTGTTGTCTACTAATAAAACCTTAGGCATAACGAATCATAGGGATGGATAGATTGAACACTCAACGATGCCAGAAAATATGTAAACCAAGGGAGCCAACCCCTAAGCAAGGGTTAAACCAATACACCTAAACCGCCGTACAGACATGTAGTTCTTCTAAAAAGTCTTGTAGATTTAAATCATTGCGATAGTAAATGCTCTGAATATCGTTGGCGATTTGAATACTCACGTCTGTTTCGATGGCCGAATTGGCCATCGCAATAATAGGAATTTCTTCAAACTCAGGTGTCTGTCTCAAGGACTTGATGCACTGAACCGCATCTGGCTCCAGACTTAAATCAATTAGAGCTAAAACAGGAGGCACACCTGACTGCACCAAGGTGAGAGCATCAGCACTATTATCCACACACTTGACTAACCAGTTTTCTTGCCGAAGTACACGGGTGACGACTTCCCCATTTTTTTCCTGCGCTTGTAGTACCAGGACCCAAGGCTGCTCTTCCTCAACAGGCTGACTGCCTCCTTTAACCGTTTGAGGCAATCGCAGCGTAAATTGAGACCCTCGCTCAGGCTGACTTTCTACAGCAATGTCTCCGCCCATCATGACGATAAACTGCTTGGTAATCGTCAGACCAAGGCCTGTACCACCAAACTCTCGCGTTGTGGAATTATCTGCTTGGGCAAAGGCTTCAAAGATTTTTTGCTGCTGCTCTCGTGTCATACCAATACCCGTATCGGTGACGACAAACTCAATCCAGGGCTGATCCTCCTGCATACTAGATTTAATCGTCAGAGCGATAGTTCCTTCTTGGGTAAATTTATTGGCATTGCTTAGCAGGTTTAATAAACTCTGGTGCAATTTGGAACGATCGGCTGCGATCCAATCTATCGTGGTCTCGTGATGGACAATCAGCTTATTACCTTTTTTCTGTATTAAGGGATTGAGTACATCGATAACCTGTTCAATCAGAGAAGACGTTGAGAATTCCTCGATAAACAGATCCATACGACCTGACTCAATTTTGGAGAGGTCGAGAACTGAATTAATTAATATCAGTAGCTGCTTACCCGCATCTTGAATTCGGTATAAATCAGTTTGGGCATCTTGTTCAGAAAGATTCTCGGCATCCTCAGCTAGCATCTCGCTATAGCCAATAATGGCGTTAAGAGGAGTGCGCAACTCGTGGCTCATGTTGGCTAAAAAGTCACTTTTTGCATGGGTTGAAGCCTCGGCACTTTCTTTAGCGTGGTTTAAAGACTGCTCCCTTAGAACGATTTCGTTGGCCATATGCTCAAATGCTCGAGCAAGCTGACCGGGTTCATCCGTTCGTGAGGTCAACCCGCTAAGGGCCGTAGAACCATCTGAGCTATCTGGCAGCGTTACCCGCTGTCCTAAACTGATATCGCGAATCAGCTTGTTAAGCTGGCTCAGAGGATTGACCACCGTTGTTTTTAACAACCGGTTGATCAGACCAATAACGATGGCAAAGACGCTGATAAAGATAGTAACCACGAGCAAAAGATAGCGGTTGCCTTCTACAAAGACCTGACTAGAGGGCACGTATATAGTTTGAGCGGCAACGATTTCTCCTAACTTCCAGCCATAACCATTTTCTGTACCGTAGGTTGTGCGCATACTGCGAGGGGCGGCAGAGGGACTGCCATGACACTCCAGACAGCTCTCTTTTTCAATTTTGAGCGGACGGCTAATGTATAGCAGCTTATTCCCGTCAACTTTTCGGTAACCTTTTAGCTCGTTTAACTCGCTACTATCTCGAAATTTGTTGACGACCTGGGTTTCAAACTCATCGGCCTGGTCCCTAGGATTAGTTGGGTTTAATGTGGCTTCTTTGTACAGAAAATCCTTATACTCGTCCGCCTCGCGAAATTCTTCAAATACCTCTCTAGCGGAATAGGCCGGGACCGTTTCCGGAATAAAGACCGACGACTCGGCTAGATCATCTGTTAGATGGGGACCCACGTTCTCGCTTGTATAGGTCCTAACAGCGTTCATGGTTTGGATTAGTATCTCTGCGCGCTGTACGATTTCTCCTTCAGCTTTTTGACCCATGGCAGCTGAGAGAATTAAACCACTGACAAGAATACCAACGAAAAAAATAATCGTCAGCATCTTGGTAAATCGTTTACCTAGACTAGAGAAACGGCGTTTGGACCTCATAGTATGTGACTCACCCTATAAAATTAGATCTATAGACAATTCCTTTATGGGTCGATTATGGGTTAGAGCAAGCCTAGGAACGAAGGGTGTCTCAGTCGTTCAACCAATAATTTATGGGTGTGTGGATATTCTCTAAAATATTTTGATTCTTTCCTGGTATGTGGTGCCGCAGCAGCAGACTACCTTTTAGCGGTTACAGGCCATTTTTTAGAGAAGACTATCTTTGCTGTTCTTTAAAGTAGGCGCTGAATGTTTAGTTTTGATAAAACGTCGATGGGACAACCAATGACACTCGTTAATCTACGGGGTGGTTGTCTTTATCCAGGGGTAGCAGGGTTATAATCTGTCAGAGTTGTAATCTGCCAGGGTTGTTGTTCGTTGGTTTCGATGCTGGGTGTTAAGGTCACCAGATCTTTAATATTGTGCTCCATGGCCTGACAAATAGCATTTAAGGGCAGATCGTTAGGATCGCAGCCAAAGGGATTTTCAATTTCTAGGCCAATTTCTTCAACGCCAAAGACGGCGAAGGCAAC
Source organism: Cyanobacteria bacterium P01_H01_bin.105 (assembly GCA_039178155.1). Lineage (GTDB taxonomy): Bacteria > Cyanobacteriota > Cyanobacteriia > Phormidesmidales > Phormidesmidaceae > Leptothoe. Next base: position 8,317 of record JBCDFI010000040.1, on the reverse strand, counting down.
TAGCGTAACAACCGGCACTGTCCACAGGTTAAGCTCACTGACGACTTGAAAGGGCAAGGCCAAACAGTACATAACCAACAGCTGTTTGAGATGAATGGAGTAGGCCAACGGCAGCGGTGTTTTGAGAATGCGCTCGCAGCCTCCTAGAGAGTCGACCAGGCTGTTGACCTGCTGAGTCATGGCTTGGAGCTGATAGGGATTGATACGTCCCTTGAGCTGCTGCACTTGCAAGTAGTCTCCGAGCCAAAAAGCAATTTCGAGCGGGGGGCTGTTCATGTCTAGCAGTTTATTGAGCTGGGCTGGGCTGACCAGATGGCGCAGCTCTTGCTCGCAGGGCTGCTGTCTTAGATGCTGTTTAGTTGCGATCGCAAACGCTACTACCAGCTTTAATGCCCGTTGTTTCGATTGACGGCTAGTATCTACCGACACCCAGATCTGCCGTGACAGATTACGAGAGGTATTGACAATGTTGCCCCACAGCTTACGGCCTTCCCAAAACCGCTCATAGGAGGCATTGGTACGAAACACCAGCAGCAACCCTAGGACAATGCTCGGCACCACCCCGCCCAATACTGGCCAGGAAACGGCCATGCCAGCATCGTACAACAGCGTTATTAGCAGAGAAAATAGGGTACATACACCGACCCTAGGCAGCACGGCTCGAATGACAGAGCCCCGCACGCAAAGTAGGGTTTTAAACCAGGGACGTCGATCTTCTGCCATTACTGACTACCAATTTCTACAATCGCTTCTCCACCCTGCAGTAATGCCAATGCATCTGGAAATGTTTGGATAAAAAGTTCCTGCAATCTTCGGTTTGAGACATTTCCGCAGGTCAACCACAAAATCTGAGGTGGGGTGCCTAGGCGAATAACAAGATCAACGAAGTCTCGATCTTTTGTCACTACGACTGTACCAGGTCCATTAGTACGAGCAGCTCCAAAGATTTCGATATCTCCAGCATCTCGTAGATTCAAGTCATAAAGTGTTACCGCCTCTACTGAAAACGTTTTTGATAGCCAGTGAGCTATTCGAGGCGGCAGCTGAGCATTGAGCCAAAGTATCATGCAACTAGCCTTGGAAAATCAATGCGTATGGCTGCAAAGAGGAAGCAAGCTTGGATATCAGCAAGTTCCAGATCTGGAAAATCTTCCAAGATTTCATCAGTTGTTACACCATCAGCTAATGTTTCTAAAATATCCACAACTCGGATTCGCATACCCCGAATACAGGGACGCCCGCCGCACTTTCCCGGCGTTTGGGTGATGCGCTCTAGCAAGGCTGTTCGATTACTCATCGTGACATCAACTAAGATGACCTTTATCTTAGCTAACTTTAGCGAGCAGCAAGCCTTGAGTAAGGGCAAGATATCCAAACCTATTCGGACATTGACCTAGCGAATATCATAGCCAAACAAATTGGGGTCAGCCTCGCCCATCTCTAGATCGCCTAGACCATATTCAGCCCAACGACGTTCCACCATAGCAGCCACTTCGGGGTCAGATTTAAGTTCGTCACCCCACTGATGATCGGTTTCAGGAGGAATTTTGGTAGTGGCGTCAATGCCCATACGACCACCGAGGCCAAGCTTTTCGTTAGCAAAGTCCAACGAGTCAAAGGGATTGTCGGGCAGGATAAACACATCGCGGCTGGGGTCTACTTTGGAGGTTAAGGCCCAAATCACCTGGCGCGGATCGCGGATATTGATGTCGTGGTCAACGACAATGACAAATTTGGTGTAAGTAAACTGGGGTAGGGCCGTCCAAAAGGCCATGGCAGCGCGGCGGGCTTGACCAGGATACGCTTTTTTGATGGAAATAACGGCAGCCTTGTAGCTAAGGGCTTCCATCGGTAGAAAGAAATCAACAATTTCCGATACCTGCTGCCGCAAAATGGGCGTGTAGATGCGGTTGAGGGCGATGGCAATCATCGCTTCTTCCTTGGGGGGGCGACCGCTAAAGGTGGTTAAGTAGATCGGATTTTTGCGGTGGGTGACGCATTGGAACCGCACCAGGGGCGCACTGTCATTAACCGGGCCGTAGTAGCCCATGTGGTCGCCAAAGGGACCGTCAGTGGCGGTTTCACCGGGGGTAATGGTGCCTTCAAGCACAAACTCTGAGGCGGCGGGGACTTCGAGGTCAATGGTTTTGCATTTGGCAAGATGGACGCCGCTGCCGCCGTAGAGTCCGGCAAACAGCCATTCGGAGAGGTCCACGGGTATGGGGGTGGCCGCCGCCATGATAATTAGAGGATGGACGCCAATTGCGATCGCAATCTCCAGCTTTTTGCCATTTTCAGCCGCCTTACGCAGATGTCTGGCCCCGCCCCGTACCGACAGCCACTGGACGGTCATCGTATTTTTGCCCTGCAGCTGCAGCCGATAGACGCCCACGTTGGGAATACCGGTTTCACAGTCCTTGGTAATTACCAGTCCCAGGGTGACAACCTTACCGCCATCCTGGGGATAAGGCTGAATCATTGGAATCTGAGTCAGATCGACATCATCGCCCTTGAGAACAACCTGATGACACGGCGGTAGTAGGTCACGCTGGGGTTTAGCTTTGACAACGTCAAATAGGACTTTGCCAAATTCAATGGCCTGGGAGATTTTTTTGGGAGGTTTCGGCTGCTGCAGCATACCGAGCTTTTTGCCTAGGGTTTCTAGCTCCTGGGGATGCTCCATACCCATAGACCAGCAAGTGCGCTCTACGGTCCCTAACAGATTTACGACAACAGGATGGGGAGAGCCCTTTACGTTTTCAAAAAGAAGGGCAGGGCCGCCGCACTGGAGCATGCGGTTGGAGATTTCTGCTATTTCTAGTTCGGGGTCGACTAGGGCTTTGATGCGGCGAAGTTGGCCACGTTGTTCGACTAGGTTGATAAATTCGCGGAGATCTCGGGCCATGGGGGGAATCGATTTTTTGGGGTGATGAGAATCCTCCATAGTTCTCCCCCCTTACCCAGGGGGGACCAAGGGGGGTCCTCAAGATGCAGTGCCACTTTACGAAACGTAAAGCTACTTCTTTATTATGCGAGGAAATGAGCTGGGCGAGGTAGTCAGATAGTGTGGCAAGCAGAGTTGCTCTGGGATTTCCTCCTTGAAACGCTCTACTCTGCTTCTAATACAGTTACTTCATAACGACCATAGTCTTTCTCAATTGATTTGATTACTCGCAAGGGCCTGACTTCACCGGGCAGCATGGGAGTATCGCTGCCGTAGACAGCCAGGATATCTTCACTGAGAATAAAGTCGCCTTTTTGGTTGTAGAAATCGACCTGAAGCTTGAGTTTACGGATAGCGGTGTCGCCGGTATTGGCGATCGCCCATTCGGCGTCGAAATAGGCGCTGTCAGTGAGATCGTAGATTTCGAGATTTTCGCTACGGACGGCAAGGTCAAAGGTGAGCTGGAGGGGCTGCTGAAAGCTCCAGGTGTAGTCGATGGATGTGGCCTGGGTATACACAGGGGGAGCAGGTAGTTCGTCAATGGTAGTAACGCTGAGACGAACGTTGGCCAGGTCGGGGGTAGTTTTGTGGATGATGTCAAAGGCGTGATGGTCACCAGGTCGGACAGTAGCATCGTTATCGGCAATGGCTACTTTACTGTCGGTTGCGATCGCAACGTCGTCACTATCTAGATATTCAACCTGTAGCTGCAGACCATCTATTTCTTGAACACTGTCATTGAGCAAAACTGCCTGCAGAGTGTAATAAGACGAGTCTTCATAATTGTCCAATCTTGATAGACGAGGCTCCAGGGTTAGACCGGCCTGGTCAAGAATGATAGGAATATCAGCTGAGCCGCCGGTCTCAGCCGATACGGACCTAGCAGGAGCTTCTATGGAACTAGTGGCGGCTGTTTGGGACAATCGTTTGATCTCAGACCGGGTGGTCATGATGTTCATCACTGGTTTAAAGCCGAGCATAGCGATTAAACCAGCCAGACCCAACCAAATAAACCGGCGGCGACCGCTGGCATCATATTCTAAAGCGCTAATCAGCATGACGGCCTCTGCATCACTCGGGCTCGCCTCTAAACAACGCTTAGCCAGGGCAATGGCCTGTTTTTTGTCTTTAGCGTTTTTTTGTTTTCCGTAGCGCTGATCGTAGGCGTAGGCAAGGGCTTGCAGACTTTCAAAGCCTAGCGGGTCAAGCGTCACTGCTTGAGTTAGCTCGTCGATAGCCTCATCCAAACAATTGAAGTCTAAATAGTTACGACCCCGTTCTAGATGGTCCTGGGCTTGCTGTTGCACGGCGGCCATATCATCAGAATCTAAACCTACTTCTGTAGCTAAGGCACTGAGCTGATCGGCGGTGATCGGTTTTTTCCAACTCAGGAGCCGTTGAATGTAGGTTTCAATGATGCGATCGCGACTCATAGGGAACTAGGGAACTCCGGTAGTGTATACGCCAGCCTCCCATGAACCCATAACAATGAGCTATAAATTTTGGCAAGACGGCTAGCGCAGAAGACTTTTTTAGTGTCTGTTCAGCGTTTATTCAGTGTCCATAGCGTGCCCGTCCGCCTATTCGACTTCAACTACGGTCACCTGATATCGCTCATGTCCAGCAACTGCAGGCTTAATCACCCGAAAAGGACGGATTTCACCCGGTAGCAAAGGAGCATCATTGTTTTGGACAACCAGCACGTCCTCACTCTGCAATAGCCGCTCATTCTCGCTATAAAAGTCGGTCTTAAGCTTGAGTTTACGAATAGGAGAATTGCTAGTGTTGATAATCACCCATTCGGCGTTAAAGCTTCTCGGGCTTGGTTGAGAACTGCTGCGGTTAGATGTCTGTTTGTCAGACTGTTCATCAGCCGACTCCCCAGCCTCTGCGTCGTCTGGTTTTGTTGATAAGCTAGACGAACCAAAGGCTTCACTACGGCTAGCAAGTTCAAAGCTAATTCCTTCAGGCTGTAGGTTATCCCAACCATAGTTGATGGGTGTGGGAGGCACATAGGTTCTGCGAGCAGGGGCTTGTTCTATGTGGGTCACACTCAAACGCACCGTCACCAAATCTGAGGTAATTTTTTGGAGCAGGTTAAACGTCTGGGTATCTCCGGGTCGAATAACAGCATCGTTGACAGAAATAGCTTCTTTCTCTGTGGCTGCCAGCACATTTTCATTGCGGTCTAGAAACTCGACATTGAGGGTGAGTTTTCTAAATTCCTGGTCACTGGCGTTAACAAAAACTCCCTTTAGCTGATAATAAACCTCATCTTCATAGTCTCCCAGCTCTGAAAGACGGGCCTCTATGACTAAACCAGGGTAGTCGAACAGTACAGGAATATCGACATTCGCGAAAAACTTAACTTCGGGTGTAGCAGCGGCTTCTTCACTGCTGTAAATGGCAGAGCCTGGGATGATGGTACCCGGTGCCGGACCCAGGGGAGCTGGCGACTGTGAGAATAGGGGCAAACGACTCAGACCCATGAGGCTAAATCCGATCGTGGCAGCGCCACCGGCTAAGGCGACGATCTTTTGCTGGGTCCACTTAGATGTTTTTTGTTTGCGTTTATCTGGGGAATGGTCTAAAAAACTAATCAAAACCAGAGCTTCTTTATCGTCTGGCTTGAGTTCAACACAGCGCTTGGCAATCATCAGAGCCTTTTGTCTGTCGGCTAAGTCGCTGGTGCGGTTATGGCGCAGATTGTAAGTATTTGCTAATGAGTGCAGGATCTCTAAATTGAGCGGGGCCAGGGTGGCCGCTTGGTTTAGTTCTTTAACCGCATCATCTAGACAGCCAAATTCTATATAAGCGCGACCACGGGTAAGATGCACTTCAGACTGGGTGGTAATCGCCTCCAGTTCCTCACCGGTCAGCCCTACCTCCTTAGCCACCGCTGTGAGGGTTGCCTGGGTCACTGGCGTTTCCCAAGCCAGCAGCCGTTGAATATAGGCTTCAATGATGCGATCGCGACCCATAATTTCCTCCTTTTCTACTCCATGAATTCCCCGTTTTCCTGGGTAGATACGGATAAAAATGCGACTAAGTTAAGTAAAGTCTTTGTGGTGTCAGCGGGCAGTACCCTCAAAGACTAATCAACTCTGTCATTTTCTCTGTCATTTTCCTGGGGCCAGCTAGCAAGGTCAAATTTGATCTCAGAGCCAATAGACTTTAGACGAGAGCCAGGGGCAGCAGGCAATTCATCCGGTGCGAGTTCAACAACTTGCTCAATGTCGAGCACACTCACCCGAACACTGATTAAGTTGGGAGTAATCTTGTGAAACAGCCTAAATGAACGAGTATCGCCGGGGCGAATAATCGTATCAGTGCCGGTAACAGATACTTGATTGATCGTTGAGATAGGTTCCCCATCACCATCTAACAATTCTACCTTCAAGTTGAGCTTAAGGACTTCTTGACCACTGTCGTTAATAACAATACCGTGCAGTTTATAGTAAGCATCTCCATTATATTTTCCTAGTCGCGACATCCGAGGTTCAATCAACAAACCAGGATGGTTAAACGCTACTGGAACATTTGGCCCTGGGTCAAAGGTATTGGGCGCGTCGGCATCATCGATTTTGAGATCAGCTGCGTCTTTAGACTCAGAAAACGTGCTGCCTAAAACACTGTCTAATACCGAATTAGAAACCCCAGGTAGACGATCAACCCCAATAAACCCAATGCCAACAGCAGCCACACCTCCCATCACCAGAGCAATCTTTTGGCTGATTGACGGCACTGACAACTGGACCGGCTGTTGAAGAAAGAGAATCAAAAGCGCAATCTTTGTTTTTGTCCGCCGAGATATTTTTTTAGGACTAAAGACATTCTCCAAAAAGCCAATCAAAATAAAGATATTTGGCTTGGTCTGTAAAGCTGCCACAGCAGGCATCTGATTGCCTTCTAGAGAGTGAACCAACGTCAGCGCGTCTTTATCGTTGGGCCACAGGTCTACACAGCGTTTTGCTGTCATTAAAGCCTGTTGCTTGTCGGCCACACGGCTGTCTTGGTGATAGCGCTGGCTATAGGTCTCCGCTAAGGTGTACAGCACTTCCCCATTCACCGGATCGAGCGCCTGCGCCTGATTCAACTCATTGATGGCCCGGTCTAGATCGTCAAATTCGCGATAGTTATGACTCCGGGCGAGGTGCGACTGTACCTTATGTTTGATGGCGTCTAATTCACCTTGAGTAATGCCAATCTCTTCGGCAATAGCCTTGATGATAGAGGATGTAATTGGCTTGTTCCATGCAAGCAGTTGTTGAATATAAGCCTCAATAATGCTAGCGCGACCCATGTGTTTACTCCGTTTTAGCAATTGCCTGAGGGTAGATTGCGTAATCGGCTTTTGTAGACAGGCAAGCGTTGAATGTAGATTGACTAGATTCAGCGATGCTGGCGCGACCCGTGGTTGATTCGTCCCTTGTTAATGCATTCGTCATTTCCCTTATGCCATACGGATAAAGTTTCGACTAAGTTCAATAAAGTCTTTACAGTGCTCCTACGACTCAATACCCATAACCAGGGACAATGCAGCGCTAAACTACAACGTGACTGTTTAATTCAAAATCCTGGCCGATTACCTTCAATACGCTTGAGGATAATCGGCTGTGTGTGTTCTTATTGCATTGGCATCTGGCCGTGTCTGCTAACCCCACCCCTGACCAATTACGTTCTATTAAGGGCCAGCTGGACTTGGTGCTGCTGGCCCTTGAAACACTTGTAGGTATCGGCTCAGAAGCCATTTTGGACCAGGCAAAATCCCTGGGACTAGATACACTGCTGTCAGATCGGGTGAATCTGTGGCGGCTGCGGCAGTCCAGTCCCCTGCGCAAAGGTCAAGGTCGCAAAAAATTAGATGTGGATGAAGCCCGTGCCCTGGTACTGATTACATCCCAGCTGGCTGGCCACCATCGATCGTTAATTCACCAGGCGGTAACCGCATTAGAAAAAGCAACAGCAAACGGTACACCGCCCTATCGAGTGGCGATTTTGGGGGACTATCTCGACCGGTTTAGCAATACCTACGCTGATCGTATGGAAGTAGAGGTGCAGCCCCATCTGTTGGAGAAAATAGCCTTTCAACTATTAATCGATCTACTGTTTTATAGCGGCGGCAGCGGTCCCCAACGGCTATGGCAGACGCTTTTAGAGCGAGCCGAGTAGATAGGACTGAGTAGATGGTACCGAATAGACCGATAATAGTTGGGTTAAAAACGCTGATTTCAACTTGGCACATGACTGCAGAGTTCCTTAAGGGTACAAACGTTTACCTGGTGGGCATGATGGGCTCTGGCAAAACCACCATCGGCAAACACCTCGCCAAACAGCTTAACTACCGCTTTATCGATACCGATGATGTGATTG
>JBCDFI010000039.1:0-18004 GCA_039178155.1 Cyanobacteria bacterium P01_H01_bin.105 | reverse complement strand
AGCATATGTTTTAACCAAGGAACGCCAATAACCAGATGGCGATCGGTGGTAAAGACAATAGCAGGCTGGTTTTCAGTCCGTACCGTAGCCACCTCAGTACCAGCTTTTATAACTTTCGTTACGGGTTGGGCCTTGGTTAGATAGAATGTGACATTCGTTTGAGCCGACGCAGGGGGCTGTAACCGAATTCCCAACAGCTCTAAAAAGGCAACATAGTGACGTGTCGGGACCTGATTAAACCGATAGAGCATTTGGTGAACCAGCCATGCAAATAGCTCTATGAGAGTTACTCCTGGATCTCCCGCGTTGTAATTTGTCCACTCGGGACAATAGCGGGGAATACGTAGCAGACATTCTTCTACCAGTTCATCAAAGGTACGATCGTCCAAGTTAGCTTTGGGTAAATCAGGTAAATAGTCAGTGGCTGTTAAAAAATCAGGTTCCATTGAATGAAAAAGAAAGAAGAAAAATAAAATTTACCTGTCTGCCATAGCTTCAGCGGTCATGAGATAAAACGGATAGACCATACTACGGCTGTCGTAACTGTCTTTTGGCTGGTATAAAATTGTGATATTTACTTGACCACTGCCAGGATCAGGCTCTGTCAAAATATTGAGTAAATCAATTCGAGGCTCCCAAATTTCTATTGCTTCGCGCACATACAAACGGATTAAAGACAATGTTTCGGTATTCATGGGCTCGAAGGCTAGCTCTGACAGCCGTGAGCCAAAATTAGGCCGGTAAACCCGCTCCCCTAGTTTGGTCTTTAGGATGATAGTAATGGCCTCTTCTAAGTTTCTAGAGCCATAACTCAGCTGAAAGCTACCCTGGGCATTGGTATGGATGGGGCAGGCTAGGCCAGCACCAATATGAGGTGGTGGAAAATCGTTGTTGAGGGCCATCTTACGTGATCTGTCAACCTCCAATTAAGACATTTGTTGCTCCGGCTACAATGCTATTAACACTGGTTATTTCCTGAATGGGATCGCCTACACGACAGGCCGGTAAGCCATTAATCAGAACACTTGAGCTACCTTTAGTGACAACCCCATTTCCATCGGGAATAGCAATTTTGACAACTGTACAAGCGTGTTGATCGGTGGATGCCATAATCTTAGCCATTTCGTTTGCTGCATCCTTGAGATCCTTGAGGTGCTTTGCTTTTTCAGCTGATGTCGATGCTGCACCTGCTGCTGTCGCACTCTTGGCAGCTTTCTTAGCTTGTTCTAATAGTGCGTTAACCATGGCTGGATCGAGCGCACGCCAAGCTTTTTGCCCACCGATTAAGACGTCGGGACTGCAGATACCGGGTTTAAGTGGATCTCCATGGGCTGTAGCATCTCCTAATCTAGCTGCAGGTGGACCTGGCATGTTTAAATTCCTCTGTTAGTTTCTAATTCAACATAATCATTGCGCCGTTGACAGTAATGTTGCCAGCGGCCTTAATTTCAAGACTGCCTTGAGACTCCATAACAATACTTTTATTTTGGTCGTTTAGGCATAGTCGATGACCTCCTGGCGTAATCAATTCCATAAACTGGCCGCTGTCATTGAGCTGTAGTTTGTGTCCTCCTTTTGTTTCAACATACACACCTGCTTTAGTATCTTGATCTTCTTCAACAAACTGGATTTTGTGCCCCGTGCGAGTTTGAATAGTTCTGAGCCGAACTTTGCCATCTTGCACGTTTTTATCCACAGTATTGGGGGGAGCATCTTCTCCATTCCATACACCACCTAGAATATAGGGACGATGAATATCTCCATGCTCAAAGGCAACAAGAACTTCATCGTTAATTTCAGGTAGACAGTCAAACCCACGGCTGTTGCCTGCGCCCATGCTCACCACTCGTGCCCAGTTACTGTTGTGGTCTTCGGTTAGGGTGGGAAATTTGACTTTGACACGTCCTAGCTCATCGGGATCTTCATTGTCGGTGACAATGCCAACGAGTAGTGTTTGACCTGGTTTTAAGGGGGATGCTGGTGCTAAACGATTGGTTAGGTCTCCACCCCGTAAGCCACGGACACTAAATTCAGTGTCATACACTCGATTGATATAGGTATGACGGGTTTCGGTCACGTAGTATTCACCGCTATAGGGGCCTAATTCTTTAAACTCAACCATACGACCAGGCCGGATTTCCGAATTACCCTCAGCGATTGCATCACCTATAACAAACTGACCGCTGATTTCATCACATATGGCCTGGGCTAGAACATCGGCTTCTTTTCGTTTAAAGATAGGCTGATCGACAATAATTTTTTTAGGATTTTGTGGTTTGTCAAAGGCTTGGCTCGCCTTAGTACCAGATTCTTCAAGACTATCGATCTGGGTTAGCAGGTGTTCTTGATCGGCAATGGCGACAATAGGTGCTTTGGTTGTGTAGTCCCAGCCACGTACCTCTACTGATTTTACCTGCTCAGAACTGGTGACTCGAACCTGTAAACTACGCACATCTTCTAGCCACGTGAGTTCTAGTTTGTCGCCAGCTTTGGGGTTGCGAAAGTTTAGCTTGCCGTCTCGCACAAATAGTTCAAATCCGTTGCGGCTAGCCCGATGACGCAGAAAAGCCATATTAGTTTGATTTTCTTGAAAAAGATAGTCATGGGGTTCACCACTGTCGTCCAACTGATCAATTTTAATGCCTACCTCGTCGGCGATTTTTTCAACGACATCGCTATCGGTCATGTTTTGAAATGAGCGATTATGATAGCCTCGATGCAGTCGATGGGAGAGATCGTAACCGCGTATGATAATAGGAGCCTGGGTTTGTTCTGTAAACTGGGTTTCCATCGCTGTGATTTCCCCTTGAAACAGATAGTCAGGCTCGTCTTGATTTTCCTGTGTCTCTGCCTCAGAGAGACTAGGGCTTAATCCTATAGAAATTGTTTTTCCAATACTAAAAGGTTCTTGGCGTTCCCAAGGTTCATCTTTAGATGCACCAGACTTATAGTCATTGCGAATTACCAGCGTCAGCATGCTAGGACGATGTAGACTTTCTTCGACAATAATCTGCAGGACATTTTCCAGGATGTCTTCCGGGGCATCTTTGTTGTCAATTTTGATAATGGGTAATGCTCGGGAGCTGACTGACATGGAAATTCGGATAGAAGATTAACTGTAAATAACTTTAACGTCTAGCGTTTTGGGGGTTTGGCTGGCTTTTTCTCTGTTTAGAGGCACTATCGGCTGGCCTCTCTATTTCTTTAAGCCCCAGGCTTTCAATCACGGCTCGTACAGGTGCACCGTTGGGCATAAATTTGGTGAGTCGATAGTTTAGCTGTTCAATAAAGCAATACTCTAAATAGGTATGGGGTCCCCACTGAAATTGGTAGATGGGGGGACGTTCTTGATTTTTGGTAAATGTGACAGCGTCAATAAAGTCTTGCAGGTGTTTGTTGAGTACATCTTCACCGGTTTCATAGGTATCAAACCAGATGTCTCTAATGACAAGTTGTTTGGGAGGAATATCGCTGAAGCTGACCCGAGGTCGTCCAGAGGTTTTAGCCCGAGCACCGGGATTATTAACGGTTTGCACCTGATTAAAAAATGACAGTTCTTTGGGATTAAACATAAACACCAGCTCCTTTTTTTTACCTCCCGATTTGGCAATGAGTTTGGCTTTAACGAGTTGAGATTCTTTATCCATGGTGGTGCGATCGCAAACTGACTAAACACTAACTAAACTTCGATATCTTGCAACCACGCTCAAAATCCTGACTTAGCCGGACCTGTAGCCTTAACCGGACGCTGTTGCTCAGCTGGTGTAGAGGAGGAGGCCACAAAGCTAGGGGTAAATAGGGCCGTCTGCTATCTCCTGATGAGATAGGAATGAGACTAGGACTAGCCCGTTGAAAATTAGACGATATGGGCGATACTCCTAGGGTAGGATCGGTTCGCAATTCACTATATAGAATATGGGCCAGGTGCCACAGCAGCTGGTCTTCTCCTTCACCAGACGAACTATTAGCCGAAGAACTCTTCTCAGTCGGCCCAGAAACAGTATCAGACACAGATAGGGAGATAGTTTGAGTCTGAGCCATATCTCCTAAAGGGCGATGGTCATCTGCATCAAGCTCATCTACAGGATTGTTTAACTGTACTAAGGAAGACATATCCGAGGATAAAAAATCCTCACCTGACCCATATTTTGAAGTCAGTGCGGCTAATTTGGAGACGGGTAAACCAATCTCTGGAGTTTGAAAGCGTCTTGCTTGTATGGCAATATCCGTTGTTGGCAAAGATTGATCTATTGAGGGCGAATCAATTGAGAGTAAATCAGTAGTATCTTTCAAACCATCAAGTATTGACCTGTGCATACCCAGCGGCTGGATAACTGCTTCAGATAGGGACTTAGTCTGGATCGGGGGAACCTGCTGTATAGAGGGAGGCTCAGATGGCTGCGGAGAAAATGCCGGTGGAGAAGGCGCAGTAGAAGATACAACAGACTCAACAGCAGCTGATGGAGAAATATCGGAATGTAGGGTTTGTTGTGCAGGCTCCGGCTCCACGGGCAGACCTTCTAGAAGCAACGACGACGGCTCACTGGGCGGTAATTCAGGGAGTTTCTCATGTGGCAGTTTGGCTTGAGCCTCAGCCTGGGCTGGCAGATCAGGTTGAGGCTGCTGCTGGATTGATAGAGTCGATAGCGGTTGCCGAGGCGATACTGAGGGTGGGCTCTGTTCGGAAGAGAAGAGTTCAGGCGGTGGTGAGAGATTTTCTGATCGTAAGGCAGGCTGTATGGGCTGAGCATCCTGAGGTGAGATAGCGGCTGCAGAGTCAAGCTCAGAATCGGTTGGGTTTGTAAAAGAACCCTGTGGAGTTGATAGGTCAGGTGCCGACTGAGCCGTATCAGCTGGTAGAGAATTGATAGCTGTCAAGGATGGTTCTGTCTGATCAAAGCTGGGATGGGGTGATTCCGCTGTCTTTGATTGAATCTTGTCAGCTTGAATCTTATCAGATTGATTGCTATCAGGTTGATTACGTTTGGGTTCGATAGTAGGCGCTGCTTCGGTTGAAGTAATCTCAGTCAAACGGTTTGGCCCCAAAGTATTATTGACTACTGGCTGTTCAGAAAAAGATTGGGGAGTGATTGGTGAAGATTGATCTGCAGCTGTTTGGATAGCCGAGGAATTTGCATCAGACGAGACTATAGGTTGAGGGATAAAAGACTCTGACTCAGAATTAGGCTCTATTTGCTCATGCTCTAAGGCATCGTCATGGGTTTCGCTGGCAGATAGCGGATTGGTTAGTAAATCTAGTTCAGATGTCGCAGCCGTTGATATAGGCTGACTCGGAATATCCGCGTCTGGAGTTTTATTGTCGACCGTGTTTGGGAAACTGAGGGAGCTGGTCTGTATATTTAGTTGTATAGCTTCAGTACTACTGGTACTACCTACATCATCTACCGGGCGAGCTGTACTCTTTAAAACATCCTCTGAACCATCCTCTGAACCATCCTCCGAAACGCCTTCTAAAACCTCTTCTACCGCTGAGACTTTGTCTACGGAAACAGCATTCTCCGCAGCCGTTGTTGGATGGTCAGAGGGCAAATTAAGTTCAGGGTTGGTAATCGTTTCTGGCGTTGTCGCCACTGGAATATATTGAACGGCAGCGTCTATACTCTTTGTGTCTGCGATCGCAGGCTGGCTAAATCCTAGAGACTGATGCTGACCCAGAGGCTTTCGTTGCAAAGGGTTAGCGGTTGTATCTCTGAGAACCGTATCCTCAAAAGCTGTATTTGGGACACTTTTTGATTTTTGCAGAGTCGGGGTTTTAGGTGAGCTAGAATCGACCGGCGCTTGGACCTCATCATCAGATTTTGCAACCCGAGATAGCTGTCGTAAACCTCTAGGAAGACGGTTGAATGCACCTGCACCGTCAACAAAGTTACTAAAGCCTGAACCGTCCCCCAGCTCAGCTGGCAATCCCACTATCTGAGCCGCCTGCCGCAGGGACCTACTAGGTGTCGGGGTCTCATTAGTAACAGGGCCAAATAAATGTCCCAATGGGTACGTTTGCCACTGTGTTTGCCGGTGCTGCCATCCGAGGGGGAAATGCTGTTGAATGGAATTGGTAGAAGAAGACTCTGTTGGGGTAGCCATTAGTTATCTCCCACAAAATAGCCTGTGTCACCACGTTTATCGTGTTTAGTGGTGTCGCTGCCACCGCCCTTTTCAATTTTTAAACCTTCATAGGCTAAGGTTAGCTCCTCTAGGGCAACATTCTCGGCATTTGCCTGTAGGGCATCAGCCTTCCAACCAACGGGCATCGCCCCTACCAGAGTCCAAGCCTGCATGGTGTCACCAGCCTGATTAAACAGCAAAATACTGACATTGCGCCGCTGTTTAGATTCATTGTTGAGTACGGCTTTGATCCAGCTCCAAAAGTCCATGCTGTCAGTAATACCGCGCTTTAAGACAACATTGGAAAATTTAGGGTTGTCCATAAAAAATCGCTGTTGTCCGTTGACGCCACCTTCAACAATCGATTGAGTTTTAAGGGTAACGCCAATGCCCGAGCATTCGCTAAATGAAGCGGCAATCTCACTGTCAATTTCTACATAAAACCGATTGGCGGTGACATAGCTAAATGGATCTGTCATGGTTGTCTCCCGCTACGCTCTTGCTGCAGACGCAGATCTGTTTTGAGCAGATAATAGATGCGATCGCACAGCTGGCCCATCAACACCGGATCGAGCAGTATCTTTTTGGCCATACTTTCCATCTGTTGAGGGGTCATGGGTTACCTCCAGCTGCAATTGGGCTCCACAGCATCTGCCGAATGTCCTGTATCGGTAAAACTGGCACTAAGCCTACCTCACTCAGCAGGTATTGCCCTTCGGGAGTCAGCAGCTTGTCGGCCAACAGCTGCCCTTTAGCACAGCCCGTTTCATAGCGCTGACAGAGTTCCACATCGGCAGGCCGATGATAGACCACGGCCATTTCATAGGCGAGGGGGTAGGACTCAGCTTCAAACAAACGATGATTGACCCAATAGGTCCCCTTGTCTCCACATAGATCAGTGGTCTGATCAATGGGGCTGTCAGCCTTGGTAAAAAGATGATGAGTTCGACCGCCGTCTACCAAAGCCAGCGGGTAAACAGAACACTGACCCATCATCTGACTAATGCGATTAAACCCGATACCAATAAAGTCTTCTTTGTCTGTCTGAGCATTGGTTTCAAAATCGCCTAGCATCTGCTCATACATTCTTTCTGGCTCTAGAAATGCACTCTGGGTAGGACGCTGCTCCTCTCGTCGTCGTTGTTCAAACAGCACCTTGTCGGTATCGCTATCAAATAAAAAATCGCGTAGTAGGTTAGCGGTGACATTATCGTTGGGCCAGTAAAGTTTTACCCTAGCGCCATCTAGAGCTGTACTAGGGTCGAGTAGCACTTGGCGAAGTGCTTGTAGACTAATGCGACCCTTTAGACGTTTGGGAATACTATCGTCGCGAAGAGCATCACTATGGGCAACAAAAATTGCAATGCCATCGTAGCCCACCGTTCGTCTTTCCATATCACTGGGAAGAGCCTGGGCTTTTTGCATCAAGGCTGCATCCAGAGTACCGGTACGCAGATCCTCTATGAGTAAATCTTTAGAGACCAAAGACGGATGCACTTTTTGTAATAAAAATGTCGGATCTCGTTCTAGAAGTGTCCGCTGAAACTCAGCCATATTGGGCCTTGGCTGTTTCAAAGGAGAGGTCAGCGTACTAAAAAATCCCTTACCCCAAGAGCTGCCAGCCTCAATACCATAGCGCAAAGGCGCGCCCCCCTCACTGCTCACATCTTGCAAACGGCAGGGATCGCTACAGGCTAGGCGACGGTTGCCGTCTGGATTAAATGACCAGGCTAACCAGGTTGCTAAACCCAGCAAAATACCTCCACCTAAAAGCAATAAAGGCAGTGCCAGGTTACGTTCTGGTGTGGGCTCCTCCTCCTCAGTTTCCTGGGGCTGGTCTGGAACGACCGATGGCAGATAGGTCTCTGGTAGCGATCGCAAAACTGAAACAGCGCTGTCAATAGATTTAAAGCGACCACTGTCCCCCTGACCGAGTAGCTGCAGCACATAAGGATATAAAGCTCGGATGTTGTTATCCTCTGGCCATAGGTCTAAATCAGTCGGATCAGCCTCACTCTGATAGCCTTGTATGAGGGCAAAAACAATATACGCTAAAGCTTTTAGATCGTCGTCTACGGAGCCAAGCTCTTCATTACCTTGGGCAATGGGTAGATTTTGAGGCTGAAACAACTGTTCCCACAGAGAAAAACGCCCTAAGTAAATAAAAAACGGATGCTCATTTAGTTCAACACCATTATCCGTAAGCCGGAGCCAGAGATGCTCACAGGATAAATTGCCATGGGACAGTTTTTGTTCCCAGCGATCTCCTGGCCAATTGACCAGGTAGGTTTGTAAATACTGAAGCGATTGTAAAACCTGATTGAGAAAACGCTCTATTTGAAGTCGTGTCCAAGGAATAGGCTGCTCGTTCAAAAAGTCTTTCAACGTCAAGCTTTGGGGCAGCGGCCTGGTGATTAAGTAGACCCGATTTCCGGCTGGGCTAATAACATCTCTGGGTCGAATAATCCTAAAATCTGACCCCTGTCCTAGCCGTAGATTTAGATCGATTAGATGTTTAAATCTGCGTTTGCGCTCGTCAATGTCTTCTTCTGACCAACTGTCCCCATCAAAACAATACTCATAGATCCAAACGGGTTCGCTGCCGTTATCCTGTAACCCATCGTAGCAGCGAATCCAATCCCGAGCGTACAGACAAGATTTAATCGTATAAACGCCCCACCAGCCTCCCTGTAAACGCTCCCCAGGCTGCAGAACAGGTTGCCACAGGGTTAACTCCGGGTTCAATGCTTGAGCTGAAGAGGCTAGGTGTTGGTCAGCAGTTGATATAGGAACTGACTGAGCTGTTGTTAAATGAGGTTTTTGAGTATTCTCTCCGACACTTTCGACATTCTTGTTAAAACTAATGTCATGACCTGACTCTGATGCTGTCTCGGACGAGTTTTTTGCAAGAGAGTCTTTTTTATCAGCCCCTGTTGGTATGGAAAGCTTGCCGTAAGCTAGCATTCCATACTTGCGCACAGATTGCCAAACCATTTGAAACGGATTCTGAGCAAAGTTTTTGCCTTCGCTGGCGCGCCGTCGCGCTTGATTAATTAGCTCAGATAGTCTGACCATCGCCCTCTCCAGAATCGATGCCGACAGCCTCAGATTTAGCTGTCTGAGACGAAACTCCTAGGGGAGGAAGATCGTTAATCTCTCGATAAAAAGTATAAAGATAGTTCAAATCAGCAGCATATAAATCTTCGATAATACGCGGAGTAATGTCCGCAAGGGCTCCCAGGCGGACAATAACCCTAGATAATACTAAAACAGTGGCATAAGCAGGGTTTGCCTTCACCCTAGGATCTCTCATTGGAGTAATTTCATCGGCGGCCTTGGCCAGACGCATCATGCCCTTACGATGGAGATTGCCTTCACCGTCGTAGTAGCCTTTAGGTAATGAAAATTCAAACTCCGTTTGAAACATAGGGGCTCCCTAAACTCATGCTCTGACTACTGACTTCGGGTAAAGCCATTTACCGCCAACTCCAATTCTTCAATAGCCATTTCATTACTCTGGGCGTTCATATCCGATGAGCTGTAACGAGTAGGCCAAGCCCCAGTAAAGTCAAATTTGGCTTTAACAGCACCCGCCTGGTCAAATACATTCAGCGAACCGGCAGAAACATGGTCGCTATTCCATTTACCCGATTCGATATCCGTAAACCATTGCCAAAGGGCGAGAGAATCTGTGAGTCCTCTCTTGAGTATGAGATTCTCGGCAGTCGAACGACCTGGCATTTTGGTAGTTACCAGCTGACCAACCTTAGCATTGGCCCATTTGGCTTTAGCCACTTCAACAATCTCAATAATTTTCTGCTCTTTCTGAAATTTTTGACATTCCAAAAAGACGGCGTCAACGGTGTCGTTACCTCCTTTTAACTTTAGCGATAGCTCAAAATAAAAACGGCTAGACAGTAACAGTTCGGACGGAAAATCAATGGGGGGCATGGTCTAAACTCCTGACCTGTTACTGCATAGGGAGATTAGGGAGATTATTGAACACGGGTAATCCCTTCATGAACTAGCTCAAGAGTTTCATTGGCCATGTTGCTGTCACCGGCGGTAAAGCTAGGTCCTTCGTATTTGCAAGGGTAGGCATTGACTAACTCCCAGCGGGCTTGCATATTACCTGACTGGTCGTAGGCACTGACGGAGGCGGCTTTGCGATTGCTATCCCAGGCGGATGAGCCCCCGTCGTTGGTGTTGCAATTTTTGTACCAATCATATAGATCAACATCTGTAGTAGCCACCATTTTGACGGTGACGTTTGAGAATTTTTCTACCGTAGGTGTGGCCTGACGAATGCGTACCCCACTCTTACCTGAGCCGTGTACACCCCCGTCCCCCGCGACAGGTGACTCCACCGATAACCCAGCTACTTCTAGCACTAGTTTTTCCGATACGCCATCAGCTTCGAAATAAAACCGACAAGCTGTCAATAGTTCAGCCATAGATTGTCTTGGGTCTCCCTATGCTAAAAAACAAAATTTATCTTGGTGTTACCGAGCTTTAAGCTTCATCCTGGGAGGGGTCCCACTGACGAATTCGGAAAATCACAAACTCTGCCGGTCTCACCGGACATACACCAATTTCGATAAACAACATTCCTAACTTCATGGTTTCTGGCGTGTTGAGTTCGCGATCGCACTTTACATAAAACGCTTCTTCAGGTGTGCTACCAAACAGAGCCCCCTGTCGCCAGATGCGTTCTAGAAAGTTCTTGACGGTGCGAGTAACTCTGGCCCATAGATCTTCATCGTTAGGCTCAAAGACTGCCCATTGGGTACCCTCTTCGATTGATTTAGCAATGTAGCTCATCAGCCGACGAACGCTGACATAGCGCCAGTCCGTGTCATCTAGCTGAGCTAGGGTACGAGCGCCCCACACCAGAGTGCCCCGGTTGCGAAACTTACGAATGCAGTTGATACCCTTGGGGTTCAACAACTCCTGTTCCCGGAAGTTAGTATCGTAGGCAAGACCGACCACACCGCGAGGTACATCATTGGCCGGGGCCTTATGGATACCCCGCGATTCATCCGTTCGGCACCATAACCCCATCATGTGACCGCAGGGAGGAACAGAAATGGGTTTACCTGAATTTTTCGGATTAGGTACTTGAATCCAAGGGTAGTATAGCGCTCCAAACTGGCTCCGTCGCCCAAAGTGGTCCATCAGCCAAGATTCTACATCTTGGGGAGTTTGTTGTTCTGGCTTGACAGGCAGGTCACTCTTACGCGGTTTGACTGGAGGTGGATCAATCACAGCCATACGGTAGGCAGGGCCAGGGGCCGATGTTTCACAGCTTTGCAGCATAGTTTCCATGACACCATGGACCTCTGGTAGCCCCAGCAGCCCTTGCTGATATACCAGCATTAAATCCGGACAAGCTACCATCGCGACATCGTCAATTTCAAACAGACCCTGGATACCCGTGCGACGTTTTCGATTGCCAGCGAGTTCTTTATACCAGCGCTTAGTGCGATAGGGGACTCGTCGAGGTTTTATATCAAATACCCCATTGCTGGGGCGTTTGGCTAGAGGAAGTCCGGGCTCTGAGTCAATGGTGATGTCTACATACTCTCTCAGTAGAACGCCCTCATCGGCAGTATCTTCTGGCTCAGAGCGAGCATCCATGACATATACCCCAGCAGACCGATCCTCATCAGCTACCCCTTCGGGGTTTTGCATGGTTAGATGACGAAATATCTTGTCATCCCCGTTACCTGCTTGTACACGAACCTTAAAAAATTCTCCGCTGTTAAAGGGATCTTCATCAGGATCGTCTGAAGGCAGGGGTTCATCCGGTTCGATAAAGACCCGGACTCGTCCTTCTTCCTCTCGCTCTGGCTTAACGGTAAATTCCAGAGACCTTTTACGTCCTGAGGTGAGAATTGGTGTAGTCGGTAACGGAATATCCTGTATGTCTTCAACGGGAGCTGTGTCTGCTAGTGGTAGTTGAGTGCCTAGACTGATCACCCAGCAGCGGCCACCACCATTGTCAAACCATCCTTTAACCGCAAAGGGCAAGTAAGCGCCAAAATCGGTGAATCCATCTGACCCAAGTTTGGCAAAACTGTCTAAATATTGGCTCCAGCTAGTCACTAGCTGAGGTTGAAAAATCTCAGCGTCCCCACGTAAATCTTCGGTAAACCCAACAAACCCAGCGACGCTCAAGCTCACTCCTTGAATGGCTCGGCTACCGCTGGGGATTTCTTCAACGTATACACCTGGGGCAAAGTAATCTAGTCGAGCCATAGCGCTATCCTTTGAGCCTGCACGTATTGTTCTAGCGACGATGAACTCGGATTTTCGCAACTGCTCAATAAAAGTAATCACTAACCGGGAACTATGCGACTGCGAAAAGTTCCTGTGCCGAGCGTGGAACTACTAATAACCTGTCGTACAAAAGGATAGTTGGCTTGGATTTTCTAGACGATAATAGTCATTGTCAATACTATGTTTTTCCTACTGAAACCGTTGTTATTTGAATCTGATATCACTGTGGTTATGCCTACCAAATCGCTGCAGCAAACAGCCCAGCGATTTGCCCAGCGGCATTCATCTTATGGTGAGCGAATTTATCGCAATACGTTGGCGGTTGGTGTGGTTGATCAATACCTGAGTCTATTAGGGATCGAGACTGATATTTCTCAGGGTGATAGCTGGAATCCGGTGATGCATATGGTCAACGATGTGGCTGATCTATATCTTCCTGGCTATGGCTACGTTGAATGCCGCACGGTTGAACCCGACGCAGCTGAATGCTATGTGCCTGCAGATGTAAGCTGCGATCGCGCGGCCTATATCATTGTCCGGCTGCATTTAGACTCGGCTACACCAGAGGCTGCCCTGCTAGGGTTTATTCCTCAAGTTATCGATGAATGGGTACCGCTCAAAGATTTACATAGCTTGTCTGAACTACCTCAATACTTGAGCAACTACGCAGCTTCATTACCCAAAGATAATTCCTAGGTAGGGCTTGTTGTTGAAGTCTAGCGCTCATCTCTAATTCATCCCAATCGAGAATAATAATTTTGCCACCTCGGCTATAGTTTACGATGGCGTTTAGTCTCTTCGAACGCTTGGTAAAGCGAGTAAGACTCGCAGAGGGACGAGATGAGCAACCGAGCTTGACAAGCGACGACAATTAGATTGGGCTCTTCCAAACTTTTTGTGAAGTATCAGGAGTCCGTCACGACAACCATCAAGCAGCCCTTGGCTGTGGCGCAATGAGCTGCAGGGCCAGCAAATCTTGTCGTACCATACATCTGACACTATAGTAATTCGCAAAACTGTTCATACTCGGCTTCGGCTTTCTAAGCGTATTCTTGGGCGGCATGTTTAGTTTCCCTTACTTGCTTATTACCACCTACCATGCAAATGGAGATCCGAAAAAAATACTGCTAGGTGTTCATGCGACCCAAGACACAGAATCCGAAACCAGTGGATGACAATGCAATACACCGGAGCCCTGAAGTCAGGCGTTTTCAAATCCTCTTAGAGAAGAGGCTCGATGTCTTCTGTATTCTCCTAGGTGGACACTCTCTCTTCAATTTGCCTTAATCTCTTAAAACCGTATCCTCCCAGGGCTACTAAAACACCACAGATGGCAAACAGGGCTACCTGTAGCGCCATACCGGCACCATTACCCACTCCAAAAATGTTTCCTAGTACCTGAGCCAACGGTGCCCCAGGCTGCATGACCGGTTCAAAAATATGGTCGGCCAGGAGACCTGAAAGCGCAGCGCCCAATGTGGTGGACAGCTGGGTGATCAGATAGCGAGCGGCAAATACTCGACCTTGTATACCTGGCTCGACTTTAGAGCGCCAAATGGCTGAGCCACAGCTACCGGACAAGGGAGCAAACAATCCGCCAATCACGGCCGTTCCTAGATAGGTTTTGGTGCGTTGGGCCAAGGCCAAAACAATTAAGGTAGCTTTCCACAGCGTATTTCCCATTAATACCCCATGGATTCGTCGTTTGGGGCCGCCCCATACACTTAGAATTGAGCCACCAATCAATCCACCAATTCCAAAAAATGACGATAGTGTGCCCAAAATCGAGGTGTTGTTGCCTAAGCGAGATAACACCATGGGAAACAGAATGGTGAAGCACAGACCATCGATAAAATTGCTGATGAGAAAAAAGCAAAGTAGAGCCTTTAGCCCAGGATGACGCCATAGATAGCGAGCCCCAAAGGTCAGTCTTTGTATGGCGGTATCGGCATCGAGTCGAGAATCAGACGGGACAGGGTGGGGAATGGTGACCAGGCAGAGGGTGGTGATTGCGATCGCAAACGTAACCAAATCAATAGCCAAGATACCCCTCAGTCCCGTAGCGGCATACATCACCCCCGCTGCTGCCGGAGCCACAATAAAACTCCCTGATGCCAGCGTTGCCTCAAAAGCAGCGGCGCGGGTATAGTGCTTTTCTGGTACGAGCAATGACACTGAGGCAGAGTGTGCCAAACTCTGAATATAACCAAACAGACCATTGACAGCCCCTGAGATATAAAGGTGCCACACCTGGAGCTGATCGCTCAGTACCAGGGTGAATAGAGCAATGGTGGAGAGCCCTGCCACCAAGTCTCCTAGCACCATCAGATATTTACGGTTAAAGCGATCGACCCAAACCCCAGCAAAGGGAGAAATCAGTAATCTTGGAATTTTGGTGGCCACTAAAATTAGCGAAAACGGGGTGGCCTGGCCCGTCACCTCCCAGGCCCAAATGGAAATGGCGAAGTTGGTCATTTCAGACCCCAGTAAAGAGGCGAATTGCCCTAGCCAGATAATTAAAAAAGTCCGCACGCTGCCCCTAAGCTCTCTGTTACCTCCAGACTATGGGCGGCGCAAATATTCCCCTATAGATTTTGGGTCCAAAACGCATTTTTTGTGTTCTTCATTGACTGGCCAACGTGTTTTGGAAATCCGCATTAAAATACATTGACTAAAAAATGCGTCAAGTACCCAAAATGTCTAGAGCCTGATTGGCAAGTATCCTAACCTGCTTCTAAATCAATTTTTTTTGGCTCCAGAGACGTCTAGCAGGGGCACTAGCTCCGTCTAAGGTCTCTATGGGGTCGATTTGTGGTGGGAAGGATATGACTAGAAACTCTATGCAACCTTGGAATCTTTTTGTAACGCTGGCTGTGGCTGGTGGGCAGGCGCAAGTATTCACAAACGCTGCCTTGGCAAACAATGTTGCCCCAGCATCGTCGGCTATAGCCCAAGCAAATGCTGTGCAAGTAACTGGGGTCACCCTGGAGCCTAGCGATGCCGGTTTGCAAATACAGCTAGAAACTGAGGGCGCATTGCCCACACCCACATCCGAGGTATCCGGCAATGCGCTAATAATCGAGTTTTCCAATGCGGTACTGATGCTATCAGAAGGTGATGAATTTATAGAGTTTAAGCCCACTGATGACATTGCTGTAGTGCAGGTAACAGAATCACCTGGAGCACAGATACAAGTTGTTGTTACGGGCGCAGATGCACCTCCCACTGTAGAGATTACTAGCAATCCAGAAGGACTAACCCTGAGTGCCACACCAGGAATCGCGCAAGCGAGTGGAGCAGAAGAAGATACGCTGCAACTTCTGGTAACGGGTGAAGAAGGAAATGACTACTTTACCCCAGCGGCAACTACGGCCACCCGTACGGATAGCCCACTGAGCGATATTCCCCAATCGATTCAGGTGATTCCGCGACAGATTATCGAAGATGAACAGGCCACCGGCATTGAGGATGTCCTCGACAATATCGCTGGGGTAACCTTTCAAGGCAATGATGATGGCCGCGGCACTCGGTTTACCATTCGCGGCTTTGGCGGCTTTGGTTCCCCGATTTTGCGGGATGGTTTTCGGGTCTTTAACGCTGGTAATAATGCCGCATCCCCAGAAATTGCTAACCTAGAACGCATTGAAGTGCTCAAAGGCCCAGCTTCTGTGTTGTATGGGGAGGCTGATCCGGGGGGTGTTATCAACCTGGTGACCAAGAAACCTCTAGCAGAACCCTACTATAATCTTCAGCTTCAAGCGGGCAGTCGCGAATTTTTTAGTCCCAGTGTTGATGTGTCTGGCCCGATTACGGCCGATGGTGATGTGCGCTATCGACTCAATGCTCTCTATCGCCGAGAAGAGAGTTTTAGAGATTTAGACAATGCCTTTGAGCGCTTTTTTGTTGCCCCAACAATTGCTTGGGATATTAGCGATCGCACCAACTTAACCGCCAGTTTAGAATATGTAGACGATAATGACCCGGCAGATTTTGGTCTCCCTGCCTTTGGAGATAGCATCGCCGATATTCCGCTTGACCGAGTGGTCGTTAGCAATCCTGATGACACCGTTGAAAAGGAGTACCTAAGGGTAGGCTACACCCTAGAACACCAGTTTAGTGACAACTGGAAATTGCGCAACGAGTTTCGCTACGTTTCCGATGACTACAGCTATGGAATCACTGGAGTGCCCTTTGCTGACGTGGATGCAAACGGGAATTTATTTCGGAGACTAGCCAGACAGTTTAATGAACGCGACAACTACAGTCTGTATACTAATGTTCAGGGTAATTTCAATACGGGTTCCGTCGAGCACAATCTTTTATTTGGTGTAGATTTAGCCCGCGAAGAGAATTTTGGTGGGGGCGAAGGTGGTTTGAGCCCTCTATTCACCCCGGAGTGGTTTAGTACGATAAATATTTTTAATCCGGACTATTCATTTACCAAGCCAGCGCTAGACAATGCTCCAGGTAGCCTGCGCAACGACTCCACCGCCGATCGTTTGGGAATTTATTTACAAGACCAGATTTACCTGACAGATAATCTGATCGTCCTAGCTGGACTACGGTATGACACCGTTGAACAGGAAACCGTCAGTACCACCCTTGCTCCCAGCTTCGGGGTCAATAGCGTAACAGAAACGGAACAAAACGATGATGCCGTTACGCCTCGCATCGGAATTGTTTATCAGCCGACTGACACTATTTCCTTCTATGGCAGCTACGCCCAGTCCTTTAATCCCAATAGGGGCGTTGATATCAATGGTTCTCCGCTGGAACCGGAAACAGGAGATGGGTTTGAAGTGGGCGTTAAAGCAGATCTGATCCCCAATCGTCTCTCTGCCACCCTGGCCTATTTCAACATTACTCGGCAAAACGTTGCCACCGCTGACCCGAGCGATCCCTTCTTTCAGGCCTCCATTGCAACCGGTGAAGAACGTAGCCAAGGAATTGATCTAGATATTAGTGGAGAGATTCTGCCGGGGTGGAATATTATCGCGTCCTATGCCTACATTGATGCTGAGATTACTGAGGACAATACCTTTGAGGTGGGTAATAGATTGGCAGGGATTCCTGAACACAGCGCCAGTGTGTGGTCCACCTACCGGATTCAGTCGGGCGATCTAGAAGGTCTGGGTTTCGGTCTAGGGTTGAATTATGTAGGAGAACGGCAAGGGGGGCTGGACAACAGCTTTGAAGCGGATGACTATTTCCTTACCAGTGCAGCCGCCTTTTATAGTCTTGATAACTGGCGGCTCCAGGTAAATGTAGACAACCTGTTTGACATTGACTATATCGAATCTGTCGGTGGGGGACGCACCAGGGGGATCTATCCAGGGGACCCACTCACAGTGCGGGCTTCTATATCGGTTGATTTTTAAAGCAGTGTTTGGCCCAGCTGCTCAGATTCTTAGCTAGCGTTGGGCCAAATCTGCATTTGGAATAGTTTAGGATTCAACCCCGTTTGCTTCCGAAACGCTCTGGCAAAATAGTTACGGCTACGGTAGCCCACAGCTGCGGCAATATTCTCAACAGACATTGTAGACGTTGTCAGCAATCGCTGTGCTATTAACAATCGGCAGTCCCGCAGATACTGAAAGGGTGT
>JBCDFI010000038.1:0-18017 GCA_039178155.1 Cyanobacteria bacterium P01_H01_bin.105 | reverse complement strand
TTATTTTTCATGGTACGAGTGCACCAGTAGCAAGCTCTCAGTCAAGTAATAATATTCCTGCGACAGCAGCAACTCTCGAAATACCAGAAAGTGATACTACTACAACGATAACGAGTGCCATCGTTAGAGATTCGTTTACTACTACTAGTGAGCCAGCAACTGTTCGTCCGACTCCGGCTCCAGTAGTATCAAATCCTTCTGTTTCGGTGGTGGCAACACCGGCGGCTCCACCGGCGACTCCTGTAGTGGCAGCACCAACGCCGGTTGTAACACCACCACCGACTCCTGCTGTGGTAGCACCAACGCCGGTTGTAACACCACCGACTCCTGCTGTGGTAGCACCAACGCCGGTTCCTGTGATCACACCACCGACTCCTGTAGTCACACCACCAACGCCGGTTGTAACACCACCGGCCCCTGCTGTGGTAGCACCGACTCCGGATACTGTGGCACCACCAGCGCCAGTTGTTGAGGCACCTACAGTAGTAACAACTGTTCCAGAAGTAGCAACTCCTGGCTTAGAAGGCGATCAAATTATAGACCGCCAGCCTGTTGCTGCTGAGGAATTTAATTGGCAGCAGCCAGCTGGTGCCAACGATCCTGATATATTGCAAACACCGGATTTTACAATCAATGACGCTGGTGCCAATTAATGCTTCTCTACTATTTCGAAATTATTAGTTGACTGTTTGAGTTCAATCAATAGTTTTAACCAACGTCTAGTTCGTCATCATCATCGATAGCAGTCGTTGCATCTGGTAGTTTATATCCTTTATTCCAGTCTGTTGGAAGAATAACCGTTGAACGTTTAGCATCTTCACCATTGGCTAACTCTGGTGAATCTAACGATTGTTTAGGAGCTTCTTGAGATAAACCATCTAACTGTAATTGTCGGATATCGTCCAATACAGCTTTTGCAGTTGAGTAACGTTGGTTAAAGTCATAGCGCACCATTTTTTTGACTATGTTAGCTAGACCGGAATCCAAGTCAGGAACTCTATCCATCCATATGATTTCTCCATAGGAATCTCGATGCAGTGAGTGGGGAGGTAGGCCGGTAAGTGCCTCGATAGTCGTAATGCCAAGAGCATATAGATCACTACTAAAGTTGGGCAATCCAGCAGATTGTTCACTGGGCATATATCCTTGTGTCCCGATGCCGACTGTTGACGTAATACGAGCATTAGTATCAGTTAATCGGTTAGAAATTTGTTTGACAGCACCAAAGTCAATTAAGACATAGCGATTATCACTGCTTCGAGAAATAATGTTGGAGGGTTTGATATCTCGATGAATAACACCTTGTGCATGAACGGTCTGAATGACCGGCAACAGATCCAATAAAAACCGTGCGGCAGCATGTTGCGACATTGGTTGTTGAGGATCAAGCATATCTTTGAGTAATGTTCCTTCGATCATTTCTTGAACCAGATAGAAGGAGTAGTTAGCTTCAAAATAAGCTAGCAGACGTGGTATCTGATCATGTTCGCCTAAACGTTCTAATGTCGTGGCTTCTGATGCAAATAAACGCTGAGCTAGTTGGTGAGCTTTAGGATTGTCACTAACAATTTTTAATTGTTTGACAACACATACAGGATGTCCAGGGCGTTGTATATCCTTGGCTAAATAAGTATCTCCAAAGCCACCTGAGCCTAGGATTTTATCAATCTGATAACGGTCACTCAAGAGTGTGCCAATCATTTCACTCTCATGCGCAGCAAGTAAATCCTTAAAGTCATCTTGTTGATTGATGATTTCTTGCACAATAGGAGATGTGACATAGCGTGCTAACGTGCTACGCAATGATTTTTTCTGTACTTGCTGACTAAAAAATCCAATAGTAAAGTCTGCCATTGCAAATCCAATGACACTCAAAACGGGAATGGCAATGGGAATAATTACTCCTCCTTGCGTAAAAATAACAAAACTAACAAAACCCCATGCTAGCCCTGCTATGGCTGCTCCAACTAGTCGACGAAAGGGGGTCCGAGAAGAGATTTTGCTAATAATGACAGCCATGCCGCTTAACCAGCCAGTCACTATCAGGGCGCTAGACCATGGCTTTTCTGCTAAAGAATATAACGCTAGATCATCTCGCAGTGTTGCAACGGTATTCGCTAAGATTTCTACACCAGCCATGGGAGTGGAGTAGAGTAAGCTTTTAGAAAAAGGAGCGGCATGAAAATCCTGGTGCAGGGAGGCTGTAGCTCCTACTAGAACAATTTTATTTTCAAAAAAACGACCATTGTCTAACTGAGATTCCCATAATTGATCGTCTAAAAGATACCAAAAGGGGACATGTTGAAAAGTCTTTGAAGGTCCGTAAAAAAAAATATGATCGCCGCTGGTATTTGCATAGTCAACTTGAGCAGCCTTTAAGGTTGCTTCAGCAAAGCTCAAAACTGAAGGTTCTGAGATGTTATCTTCTCTAGCCAGATCTTCTCCCAAGAGATCTGCTTCAACAACCTTTAGTGTCCTTAAGAATTCACGACTGAGACGGTGAATCTTGCCATTAGGTTCCAATATAAAGTTAATGGCTCCGACGTGAACTGGCATTTCACGGAAGTCTGGCAGGGGTAACGTTGGTTGGAGTAAAGAGCCTTGTCTCAAATCGATGTCACCATATTCTGCGGCTAAAACTACCTGTGCCCCCTTTTGAGCTAAAGCTTGCGCAAAAGCGTCATCGTCAGCAGGCCCATAGCTGCTAGGCAATGCGAAGACAATGTCTAGAGCGATAGATTCTGCGCCAGCATCTAAGACCTTCTGTATGGCTGAAGCATAGGTAGCACGTGGCCATGGCCATGATCCTATGGCAGCTAATTCTGGATAGGCTTCAGGTTGATCTAGATAGTGTTGCCCTTGGGATAAGGATTCTTCATCTATAGCTAAGATAACGATGTCATCTGGAGCTGCAATGGGTCCCCGCAATTCCCACATCAAGGCTTGACCCTGATGCTCTAATGAACGAACAAAACCAAGGTTTAATCCAGTCGTTAGTGCAGTTGTTCCAATGAGTAATCCATTTACACATGCGCGCCAGCGTTTTACGAGATTTATTCTAGGTATAAATTTACGCAACCGATCTTGGGATGTGAGAGTGGCTGTAATATCTGCTCCATCTTGTTTCATTCGTATAAAAGTGGATATTTAGACACTGTACAAATCAAAGCAGTAGATGATGCAACCTGCTGAAACGAAGGTTTATTCTAGACAATCACTCAATCTGAATAATTTCAGTATTGATAAAAGGTAGTGTATAAAATCACATAGATTATGGGATAGTATTACGGTTGTAAGGCGAAATCTAACACCATAATAGCTCGAAGCTATTATTAGTAGCTCATTCTTGATGAGGGTTTCCTGGCCTGGTTTTGACGATCTGGGTAAGGTTATTGTGGGAAAAACTCTGCAACTGTGGGATTTTCTCAAAATCGGAGGAATATTAGGAGGCACCTACACGATCGTCAGATCTGCCTTATAGTAGTAACTTGACCCTTTTACTCAAAGGTTGTAGGTGCAGTAAGGGATATAGGTTATCTATTCATTGCAGAGCAGTTTTAGATAGCCATATTTGTTAGTTAGCTAGAGTATCCGTACAAAAATGCTTATTTATGTGCTGAACTTGCCTATCCTAATTGAAAAAGTATGGATAAAAAGCTCTATGAATTTCTAGTGAGTGTTCTATTTATGAGGTGAGTCTAGAAAAATAATCGATTAGTCAATTCAAGTTAAAGCATTTAAGGATATCTAAAATTTTGGTTCGTTATATATTGTTACCTCTGAATTCTGTGTTGGTTGGTTTAATTACCTAACTATTGGCTAATAGCCTGTATCATTTCTTACGTTAATAGTTGTGTGCAGGAACTGGTTATTTAGTTAGATCCGAGCTTATAGTTGCCTCTCTTATATTAGTTTCTGGGCTATTTCTAAATGGTTGGGCCGATTTCTTGTTTTCGGTTGCAGTTATTTAGTTTTTGGTTATTGTTATTGTTTTTATCTCTATGCATACGCAACCGTTAAGTCGACTTTCTATATTCGTAGACGGAAATAATATGTTTTATGCCCAGCAAAAAAATGGCTGGTTTTTTGACCCTAAGCGTGTCCTTGAATACTTTACGAAGGAAACCGTTCCTTCAACTCTAATTAATGCTTTTTGGTATACGGGGCTCAAGGATCCGCAAGACCAGCGTGGTTTTCGTGATGCGTTAATCAGTCTGGGCTATACGGTTCGTACTAAAATATTGAAAGAATATTACGATGATAATTCTGGGCGCTATTCTCAAAAAGCGAACCTAGATATTGAGATCGTTGTAGATATGTTTAATACTGCTGCTCAATATGATCGAGTCGTTCTGTTTAGCGGGGATGGAGACTTTGAGCGTGCGATTGAATTGCTGCGGTCTAAAAATACTCACATTACGGTGGTGTCAACTGAGGGTATGATTGCTCGGGAATTGCGTAATGCAACGGATCGCTACATCGATTTAAATTCGGTACGGCGCTACATTGAAAAGGATTGAGTATTCCTGTTTTAGAGAGTTTCCCGTCTATGGGGCATCTCTAAACTCTCTAAATTGGGCCCTAAGGGGATAATGCCCCCTGGATTCAAGGGGAATAAATTGCCAAAATAGTCTCGTTTGATGGCATCAACATCACAGGTCCTGGCTATGGCTGGTAGCTGATAAATATCGCGTACATAGCCGCTGAGGTTTGGATAATCAGCAATGCGGCGGCGGTTGCATTTGAACAGGTTATAGTAGGCAACATCAAAGCGAATCAATGTGGTAAACAAACGGACATCTGCCAGGGTTAATTGACGACCGCAAAGGTAGCGCTGGTTGGCTAATTGTGTGTCAATGGCGTCTAACGTTTGAAACAGTTCGTTGCAGGCGGTTTCGTAGGCAGTTTGGGTTTGAGCAAATCCACAGCGATATACACCGTTGTTGACGGTGCGGTAGATATGTTCATTCCATTGTTCAATCTCAGGTTGTAGCTTGACGGGAGCGAGATCGAGATCTGGTTGAGTGGCCCAATGATTAAAGCCATTATTTAGAATCTCGATGATTTCTGCGCTCTCATTATTAACGATGGTGTTTGTCTGGCTATCCCATAGAACAGGAACCGTAGCTCGTCCTGCATATCTCGTCTGTACCTTTGCATAAAACTGGGGCATGGTACGACAGCCTAAGGATTCTGCTTCGGATGGATGATCAAAGATCCAGCATCCCTCGTTGCCTGATGGAGAGACAACTGTGACTGGGATCGCTGCATTTAGCCCTTTGAGGGTGTGAACTATTAGGGTGCGATGGGCCCAAGGGCACCCCATGCCGACAATCAGGCGATAGCGTTGAGCCGCAGCCGGAAATTGTTTGGAAGGAACGCGATCGCAAAATGCACTCTTAGGCCGTTGATAAGCACCCTCCTTATCGCTCGGGGCCATTTGGGACATCATAGTTCGCCAAAGGGTCGTCCAGATAGTTTTAGCAGTACGGATCAAAATGCTTGGAGGTAAAGCCATAGGATTAAGGTCAAGGGGCAATGGGCATGGGCGAGTACCGTCACCACAATGTTAATGGTGTTGTTTCAGCCAAGTTTGAAGAATCGGGATATTAGCAATTTGCTCCGGTTGCAGGGCATCCCAATCGAGTCCCTTAGGCCTAGTGTGATGCTGATTTATGGTTAAACACCGCGTCGGGGTAGCCACTAAGTCTAACCCCCAATCATGGGCTTGCATTGGTAAAGCTGCTGCCTCGACAATTTGTAGCTCATGAATGGTGGTAACGATGGGAGTATTCTCGGAAATTAGCTCACACTCTCGCAGCATAGCCAATTCTAAATCCGCAAAGCCTGCCCCTTTTCCTATACGAGCACCGTTGATAGTCACAGCTACACAGCCTACCACCACTACATTAATTGGCATCATATCTTCGAAGGCCACCAATCGCCCATGGCGCATTGCCCCCTGCATGGTTGCAGCTGTTTTAAGTGCTATCCCTTTTTCGCTTAGGGCAGCTGCAGTGAGTTCAACAAAACACTGTTTATGCGATAGCCGAGGTACGGCCATGTAGAGAGTTTTTCCATCGACTAAGGCTCGTAACCGTACAGACTCATGGGGCGAGTCGGGATTGCACTTAATTACCTGGGCTTGCTGCCATAGGTCGGTGTCTGCCAAACGAGCTGCTGCTAGATCTGCTCCAATAAAATTGGGAATATGGCCGACCGGATCGCGATGGGTCGCTTTGTTGCTTGTGAGGATGGACCAAATGCGCTGGCGGAGGATGTCTTTGCCCGTATGGCGACCGGACCAAGGGGAGGTAGAGTGCATGGAAAAGGCAGAGAAAATATAAGGATGCAGATTAAGACTATTAGGGGTAACACTTTTGTCCCTTATATCGATTTTAGATCGCCTTGCTGCCTATTCTCTGCGGTCTCGTCTCTATGTAAAACTATGACCACTTAGTAAATGTTTTCTAAACCTTTGGTGTGAAGGGGAGAACTTAAACCTAAGGTGAATAAATCTACCTACTAAGAATTCCCGATGGTGAAGAAAGCAACGAAGAAAAAGAAGCAAGCTAGTCGTGGTTTTGGGAGTCAATCCGTTACTACTGAATTGGCTCAAGTAGAGGCTTTGCTACGTCGGGAACAGTGGGTAGAGGCCTATTCTCTCCTTTCAAAGCTGAGAAAATCTCAGCCTGAAAATTTAGATGTTCTAGCTCATCTGCTCGAAGTGCATTATGAGCTAGGCCAGTTATTGCAGTATCAGGCCATCTGCGAAGAGTTTTTGCTAATAAAACCCAACGATGCTCGGGTTAATTTTTTATTGGGCTATGCCTATGTGCTCAACTACTATCCGCTACTGGGAATAAAGCAATATCGATATGCCATAGAACGTTGGCCGGATCATCCAGGTAGCGTTGATGGCAGAGAACATTTGGAGATGATTGAGCCTAATTTATCAGAAATACTGGAATCAATGGGGTTGATGTATCCGGATGATTGGGATATAGGTCTTCTTGTTGAACAAGCGCGAGCCTATACAGAAATAGGACAACCGATTAAAGCTATTGCAGCGGCGAAATCTTTACTTCAACAACGGGAGAATTTTGTTGCCGGTTACAATAGTTTGGCTTTAGCTTATTTAGCTAATGATCAGTATGAAGATGCGATCGCAACCCTTCAAACCAGCCTGGAGCAGCACCCAGACAGCATTCTCCTGCGGGCCAACCTAGTGCGGTTACTGTGTTTACGAGGGCGCTTTACCGAAGCCGAAACCCATAAACCCCAGCTCTTGCACAATGCCAGCACCGACTTGAATGATCTAACCCGTAAAGCCGAAGCGTTAGCGTATTTAGATGATAATCCTGCCATCGTGGCCCTCCTCGATACTGTGCCGCCAGATCCCGACAAGGGAGACCGACCAGTCGTATCAGGGCTGTTTCACCATTTAACTGCCGTGGCCTTAGTCCGTCAGGGAGACCCAAAAGCGGCTAGACAACAGTGGACTCTTGCCCTAGAACTCTACCCAGATCTGGCTGTAGCTAAAGAAAATCTGGATGACTTTGATATGAGTGCCACCTTTCAAGAAGGTCCCTGGCCCTTTGAACTCAGCAGCTGGGTAGAAAATGGAGCTTATCAGGACCTGCGGCAGGTGGCCATCGCCATGACCCCCGAGCGAAAACCTCAGCCTGCGCTGATAGCGGCGGTGGATACACTGCTAACAGACTATCCCTTTATCAGTCAGCTGGTGCCAG
The DNA here is from genome assembly GCA_039178155.1 of Cyanobacteria bacterium P01_H01_bin.105. Classification (GTDB taxonomy): domain Bacteria; phylum Cyanobacteriota; class Cyanobacteriia; order Phormidesmidales; family Phormidesmidaceae; genus Leptothoe. Next base: position 10,266 of record JBCDFI010000038.1, on the reverse strand, counting down.
TCTGGCTCAAACGAGGGAGTCCGAGGGCTCGAATGCTCGCCATGATCATTGCTAAGAGTAGTCCCACGGCAGTCCATATTAGTGCCGTGAATGAGTTTGTGGCTGGTACCTATGGGAGTGCTTCTCAGCGTTATCATCTGGCATCGTATTTAGCACAGCAACAACAGCTAACGGCAACCCAGATCTGGCTTCATGGTGAGTGGCATGAGAATCTACCATTGGTAGCCTATGAGATTGTACCGGAGCCAGCTGTTATCCAGTCGTTGGAAGCAGAAAAACTCCTCAATAAAGCGTTGAAAAAAATTGCTTTAGAGTCTTCTAAAGCAGCCGAAACAGCTGAGATATATTTGAAGCAAGCTTTGGATATAGAACCGCATAATCCTGTTTTACTCAATAATTTAGCACTGGCCTATACTCACCAGGAACGATTGGCAGAATCACGCCAGCTAACGCAGCAGATTGTTGATAACCATCCTGAAGATGTCGATAGTCGCATTGCCCTTGCCCAGCTCTATCTACAAGAAGAGAATTTGGAAGCGGCTGAAACTGTCCTAAGCCAGTTGTTGTGGCGCTCTAAATTCACTGAAGATGAGCTGGTGAGTGTGATGTTGACGCGCAGTCGGTTGTTGATGCTGCAAGGTCAAGAAGATATGGCTCACTTATGGTTTCAAGAAGTGCTGCCGATGGTTAAAGAACATCCGCTGCTAAGACAGCTAGGCTTTGGGAAAGGCTGACCTTTTGCCAAGTACGATCAGACTCATCAATAGAATCCATAGAACTCAATAGAGCTGGGGCCATTAGCAAATCTATGGGCTTTGTTTGCAGCTCTGTTGTTTTTTTCGAAGTGCGGTGTCTTAACCAGGCTCCCAAGATGAACCTTGGTGTCGTAGTATTGCTTAACAATGATTTTATGATTGGAAACTGTTTAAAAAAACGAAAACTTATCAATCATAAATTTTCTACCGTCACAGCATTACTCGTTCTGAAACAGGGTGTCAATTCATGAATAACTAGATATGTATCGGCTATATCCCTGTGTGTAAGCCACGTAAGCGACCTTGCTCAATGCAAGATGCCCCTTTTTGGACAATGCCTCTAAAGACTATGACCGCACGGACTTGGCGCTGGAATCCGCTATCGATTCTATTTTTTGGGCTATCATTGCTAGCCGCCATCACCTTACATTCGTTTAGCCCGGTAATGGCTAAGGTCCAACCCCATGAAACTCCGGAGATTCGTGGAGTATGGCTGACTACGAATGATACTGATGTTCTAATTGATCGCCCTCGACTTCATAGTGCTATCGATGAACTATCTGAATTAAACTTCAATACTCTGTATCCGGTGGCGTGGAACGGTGGCTATACCTTTTTCGATAGCGGCGTAGCACAGCGAGCAGGGATTCAGCATTTTGTTCGACGGGGCATACAGGACTACGACATTTTGGCGGAGCTGACAGCCGATGCTCATGCTAGAGGGATGTCGGTCATTCCCTGGTTTGAATTTGGTTTTATGGCTCCAGCTACGTCTGAATTGGCCACGTTGCACAGCAGCTGGCTGACTCAAAAACGCGATGGCAGCCGCGTCGATATGAGTCGCAGTGGCGGCGACATGGTCTGGCTCAACCCATATAGGCCTGAGGTGCAGCAGTTTATTACTAATATGCTGCTGGAATTGGTTAGCCGTTACGATGTTGACGGTGTGCAGTTTGACGACCACTTTATTTTGCCAGCTGAGTTTGGCTATGACAGCTACACCCGCGCGCTCTACAAAGATGAAACCGGCAGGGATGCGCCCAGCGACCCCCATAATCCTCATTGGGTGCAGTGGCGCGCCGATAAGCTGACCGCATTTGTCAAAACGCTCAACGCAGACCTCAAGGCTCGACGACGTAACCTCGTTTTCTCAGTTGCGCCTAATCCCTACGATTTTGCCTATAAGGGTCAGCTCCAAGACTGGCTCACATGGGTGCGTGAAGGTTTAGTCGATGAACTGATTGTGCAAATCTATCGCAATAATCTGGGTGTTTTTCGCCAGCAGCTCTACACACCCTCTATGCGTGAAGCCCATCGCACGATTCCGACAGCTGCCGGGATTCTTACAGGATTGCGTAACTCTCCTGTTCCCATCAGCTTGATTGAAGCCAAGGCACACTCTGCTCGTTCGGCCGGTATGGGGATGTCTTTCTTCTTTTATGAAAGTCTTTGGGAAGATGCGCCTGAACCTGCAGATACCCGTCAGACTAGCTTCCGTAATTTGTTTGCGACTCCGATGCAGCGGGCGGACTATCGGGCGGAGTCTTGATAATGCGGTCGATGGTCTGCCTACGGTCCCCAGGTAACTCAGCTCTAATCTCTTCCCCTTTACCTGGCTGCCCACGTTATCCTAATAACCTGTAACCCACATATTATTAGCGATAGCTCAATGGCAGTATCAAACCAGCGCGTTGTGATCTTGGGTGGTGGCTTCGGTGGCCTTTACACGGCTTTAGCCCTAAGCAAGCTGCCATGGGACAAGGTGATGAAACCGGAAATTACATTGGTTGATCAGCGCGATCGCTTTCTGTTTGCCCCCTTGTTATATGAGCTGGTGACGGATGAGCTACAGACCTGGGAAATTGCACCGCCCTATGAGGAGCTATTGGCTGGAACCGGTGTCAAATTTCATCAGAGTGGTGTTGCTGGTATTGATGCTGAGGCTAGTTCAGTCTGTTTGCAGGATGATACTGTATTGCCTTACGACCGTCTGGTATTGGCCCTAGGGGGGGAGACACCCATGGACATGGCTCCGGGTGTGAAGGAGAATGCGATCGCATTTCGCACCCTTAGCGACGCCTATGCCCTTAAAGAACGCCTGCGTGAACTAGAAGCATCAAACGCTGACAAGATTCGAGTAGCGGTGGTAGGCGGTGGCTATAGCGGCGTAGAACTCGTCTGTAAGCTAGCAGAGCGCCTTGGTGAGCGCGGTCGACTACGGATTATTGAACGGGGGACTGCGATTTTGCAAACCTCCTCAGAGTTCAATCAAAAAGCTGCCCAGAGTGCCCTTACCGATAAAGGCATCTGGATCGATTACGAAACTACCGTGACCGAAATCGGTGTGGATACTATCGCTCTGGAGTACAAAGATCAGACAGATGTGCTACCGGTAGACCTAGTGCTATGGACCGTAGGTAACCAAGTCAATTCTCTAATTACCAGCCTTCCGTTTGAAAAAAATGAACGTCAGCAGCTCGCAGTAAAACCCACTCTACAGCTGCTCAACCAAGACCATATTTTTGCCCTAGGTGACCTGGCCGATGGCAAAGACGCTGACGGCAATAGGGTACCGACGACTGCCCAGGCAGCGTTGCAGCAGGCCGACTATACTGCTTGGAATATTTGGGCTTCCCTGACAGGTCGTCCCCCCTTACCCTTTCGATATCAGCACTTGGGTGAAATGATGACCCTTGGCAGCGATAGTGCCACCCTGACTGGATTAGGGCTTACCCTTGATGGTCCCGCAGCCCACATCGTTCGCAGATTAACCTACCTGTACCGTATGCCCACCTTTGAGCACCAGATTCGTGTGGGTTTGAATTGGATTAGCCAGCCATTTAGAGACTTACTACTTATATCGTAGGCGTAATATCGTAGTGCGATAGGGCTAGTGCGATAGGGCAGACTACCCGGTGGCCCCTCGCTGTTTGCTGCCATAAGCCTTCCAAGCCAAATCAATCAGACCGTTCACAATGGCAACGGCAACAACGGTACTGCCCTTACGACCGCTAATACTAATGCTGGGCATGAGACTGTCCTTTAATCGAGACTTAGTTACCTCGGCTTCTAAAAAACCTGCAGGGGTGGCAATTACTAATGCAGGTCGAATCACGTCGGTTTCGATCAGCTGTACCAGGCTATCTAATGCTGATTGAGAATGACCAATGACAAAAACAGCTTCTGGATAGCGTTTGGCCAAAGTTTCAATGCCCCAGGCGGCTTTAGACTGATCTTTCTGCGGTCGAGTGATCGCATCCATTGCACAGTAAACCGGATTCGAAAAGGTCTCCTGCAGTCTGGGCGTTATACCAGCTTGGGCCATGGGGCCATCAACCACCACTGTAGTCCGAGCTGCGAGGGCAGCTGCTCCAGACGGAAGTGCTTGGTCGGAAAATTGAATTAAATCCTTATAGTCATAGTCTGCGGTAGCGTAAATCACTCGACGCACTATCTCATATTCGGCTGGAGCAAATGTATGCTGACCGATTTCTTGATCAATTATGCGTAAGCTCCTTGCATCGGTAACGTGCCATTCCATAAGTGCTGCCTGCGGTCGCCGCTAGTTTCAATAGACTAGCATCGTCAGCTGTTTTTCTGGTATCAAGCCAGTCTAATATGCCATATCGATATTTTTTAAAGAGCTAGCTGAGTCACTTACGTCAAAATCATGACAAGCCGAATAAGTACAAATGCTTATTCTCAACCTACGATGAGCTAAGGCTTTAGGACGATTTGCCCCAGGCTGGTTGACCTGTTTTTGAGGCAGGTCTGTGGGGTTAAGGGGCGTTGAATCAACCGTTTGAGGTGATCTACAGAGTACCCTCGGTCTGATATTCTGAAGCTATCAAAGGCGCTCACATAGTCTTATTAGCCGCTGCTGATTCTAAGCAGGATGATTCTGGGGTGAGGGCTAGCAGTGCCTCCGACAGATCTACCTACAATCAGCAGCGCCGTCATTGGTATCAGCAGGCAGTTTGGAGGAAATACGCAGTGGAAAGTACCCTCGGATTAGAAATTATTGAAGTTGTTGAGCAGGCTGCGATCGCATCTGCTCGATGGATGGGTAAAGGAGAGAAGGATATTGCTGACGAGGTGGCTGTAGAAGCCATGCGTGAGCGCATGAATCAAATTCACATGCGCGGCAAAATTGTCATCGGTGAAGGCGAGCGTGATGATGCTCCCATGCTTTACATCGGTGAAGAAGTAGGCGTTTGCACCCAGCCCAATGCCGCTGAAGTATGCAACCCCGACGAGCTGATCGAAATCGATATTGCCGTTGACCCTTGTGAAGGAACTAACCTTTGCGCCTATGGTCAACCCGGTTCTATGGCTGTGTTAGCTATCTCCGAGAAGGGCGGTCTGTTTGCCGCACCTGACTTCTACATGAAGAAGCTAGCGGCTCCCCCAGCCGCCAAGGGCAAAGTCGACATCACCAAGTCGGCCACTGAGAACCTTAAGATTTTAGGCGAGTCTCTCGACCGTGCTATTGATGAGCTAGTTGTCGTTGTCATGAAGCGTGAGCGTCACAACGACCTAATCAAGGAAATTCGTGATGCGGGTGCTCGCGTTCGTCTGATCAGCGACGGTGACGTCTCTGCGGCTATTTCCTGCGGTTTCTCGGGTACTAACACCCATGCTCTGATGGGTATTGGTGCAGCGCCTGAGGGTGTGATTTCAGCTGCAGCTATGCGCTGCTTGGGCGGTCACTTCCAGGGGCAGCTAATTTACGATCCTGCAATCGTAAAAACTGGTCTAATTGGTGAGAGCAAGGAAGCTAACCTGGCTCGTCTAACCGAGATGGGTATTTCTGACCCCGATAAGATCTACACAGCCGAAGAGCTTGCCTGTGGTGAGACTGTCCTCTTTGCTGGCTGTGGTATCACTCCTGGTCTGCTGATGAACGGTGTCCGTTTCTTTAAAGGTGGCGCTCGTACTCAGTCTCTGGTTATTTCCAACCAGTCCCAGACTGCTCGTTTTGTAGACACCATCCACATGAAGGGCAACCCTAGCTACGTTGCCCTGAAGTAGACCTCTAAAGGTTCCCTCCTGGGAGAGGCAGTGGGATGGGTTGACTTGCTGGAGTTAGCGATTGAGCCCTCATCCTCTAACTCCTTCTCCCCGAGGGAGAAGGGAAACTGGAGCCTTTTTTACAGAGGTAGACTAAAATTCATTTTCTCAAAGAGCACTCTAGCTATTGACAAGTGGCTAGGGTGTTCTTATGTATGTATGTCATTTGGTAACGGTTAGCACCGTTTGATGGACTTTTGTTGAGAAACCTTGAGTTGGGGACCGGTTTTCCATACCTTCAATAGAGAGCAGACTCTAGCGCAACCTTCGTTAGACTGAATCTTTTTATCATTGCTTGAAGATAATCAAGTTTACTGCGATCGTCCGGCATGTCGGGCATTTAAAAAGGATCTTTTTGGGAGGAAGAATGAATATTGCCGTTATTGGCCTTAGCCATAAGACTGCACCGGTCGAGGTTCGGGAAAAACTCAGCATTCCGACACCTAAGGTTGAGGATGCGATCGCAAGACTCACCAGCTACCCCCACGTCAAAGAAGTATCTATTCTCAGCACCTGTAACCGTTTAGAGCTACATGTCGTCATCGGCCACACTGAGCATGGCATTCGCGAAGTAACCCAGTTTTTATCTGAGTATGGCGCTGTTCCCGTTGAAGAGCTGCGTCCCCATCTATTTATTCTGGTTCAGCAAGACGCCATCATGCATCTGCTGCGGGTCTCTTCCGGTCTCGACAGTCTTGTCCTTGGCGAAGGTCAGATTCTCGCTCAAGTCAAGCATGCCTTAGCCGAAAGCCAAAAACATAAGGGTGTCGGTCGCATCTTGAGCCGTCTGTTTAAAGATGCCATTAAAACCGGTAAGCGTGTACGCACCGAAACCAGCATTGGTACGGGAGCCGTTTCCGTGAGTTCCGCCGCTGCCGAACTAGCCCAAATGAAGGTCCCTGACTTTACCGATTGCCACATCACCATCATCGGTGCTGGCAAAATGGGTCGCTTACTGGTCAAACACCTGGTATCTAAGCGTGCTATCAACATCACCCTGCTAAATCGCAGCATCAAGCGAGCCGATGATCTAGCTGCTGAATATAGCCACGTAGATATCAAAACCGGCACCATGGACAAGATGGAAGCCGCCGTTACAAAAGCCGACATCGTCTTTACCTGCACATCCTCAGAAGAGCCTGTGCTTCATCGCGACAATATTGAGACGTGCCTAGCCGGTCGTCCCCTCAGCCTATTCGACATTTCCGTGCCTCGTAATGTCCATAAAAATGTTGAGGAACTAGACGACGTCAAGGCTTACACCGTTGATGACCTCAAAGAAGTCGTTGCCAAAAACCAAGAAAGCCGACGTCAGATGGCCCAAGAAGCTGAAGGTATTCTAGAGCAAGAGTTAAACCAGTTTATTAAATGGTGGAACTCTCTCGATACTGTTGCCACCATCAGCAGCCTGCGTACCAAAGTAGAAGCTATCCGTGAGCAAGAGCTAGAAAAAGCCCTGTCTCGCCTCGGGGCTGACTTTTCTGACAAACACCGTAGTGTGGTCGAAGCCCTGTCTCGCGGTATTGTCAACAAAATTCTGCATGACCCCATGACCCAGCTACGGGCTCAAGAAGATGCCGCGTCTCGTAAGCAAGCCATGGAAACCTTGCAGGTGCTCTTTAACCTCGAAGAAAAACGGGCAGCTGCTAGGCGATAAAAACCAAAATATCTAGATGTAGGGGCGTTCCATGGAAGGCTCTTACATCCAGGTTCGATTGCCTTTTAACATATAGGGGAGCTAGACCAGAACGGTACCTAGCTCCCTTTGTTTTTAGCCAGATTTCTATTGTGCTTATATCGCTACGTCACCTTCTTATTCTATTGCTTGCCATGGTTTGTATAGGCTGCACCCAGGCAGTCACTACTTCTGATACCACTTACGGCTATAAACAGCCCAGTAGCGACGGCATTGGCAAAGTCTATATGGGGCGTGAAATTTCTCAGGTGATGGGTCATCGAGGCGCGTCTTGGTTAGAACGTTCCAAGCGAGCTACGGATGAGCAACCTGATATGGCAGTCGATGCGCTGGGGCTCAGACCTACAGATACCGTGGCCGATATTGGTGCAGGCACCGGCTACATGAGTTTTCGCATGGCAAGGCAAGTACCCGATGGTCAGGTCCTCGCGGTAGATCTGCAGCCAGAGATGATTGAGCTGCTAGAAACCGAACGAGATCAGCAAGACATTACCAATGTGCAGACAATTCAAGCAGAGGAAGATAATCCTCACTTACCATCAGAACAAGTGGACTTAGCGCTGATGGTAGATGCTTATCATGAGTTTGCCTCTCCTCGGGAGGTGATGACAGGCATCGTTGAGTCATTGAAGCCAGGTGGACGTGTGGTCCTTGCAGAATATCGAGAAGAAAACCCACTGATTATGATCAAGCGCCTGCATAAAATGAGCGAGAAACAGGTCAAGAAAGAAATGGCTGCCGTTGGACTAACCTGGATAAAAACAGATGAGCGGTTGCCTCAGCAGCATTTGCTATTTTTTGAGAAAGTAGCACTTAGAACGTAAGCCCGATGAAGAAGACCAATGTCTGAGGGCTGGGCGCAGTCGAAACTAATGATTTGGCTTACTTACCTTTGGCTAGCGCCAATCTCCAACTAGCAGGTAGGGAGCCCATTGGGCAGGTCTACGATTTTGCCTTAATAGTTCAATCTGGGCCTGCTGTAGGGCCTTTGCTTTGGAAACTCCTTCATTATTAATCAGCTGATTGTAGAAGTAGGTCATCAGCATAGATGTGGAAAAGTCGTTGATACTCCACAAAGATGCTAGAGTACTCCGTGCCCCTGCTTGTATGGCTAGACCTGCAATTCCTAGAACCTCACGGCTGTCACCAGTTGCTGTTTCACACGCGCTTAGAACAAGTAATTCGATAGGGGTCTGATTTTGAGTTCTAAGAAGGTTGTTAAAGTCATTCAAGTCTAGTTTTTCGATTTTGAGAGATTTCCGCTGCTCTGCTTGATTCGTGGTGGTTTGTCCAGCTTGCTCTAGAGTATCGGGAGCAGCGACCACCAAAAAAGTATCATCTCGAGTAAAACCGAATACCCCATGGGTAGCAAAATGAATAACGTTATATGCAGAAGATCTCAATTTTGCCTGAATCTTTGTTTTCTCAAACTCCAAGTTAAGAAGAGAATCTGTATCGTCAATAATTTTTGCAATACTCTCAATCTCCTCTTCTACAAAAGTGAGTGCTCCAAACGAAAGTTGAGAGTCAGTATTGTCTCTCGATAAGTCACTATCAGGTCCTAGAAGGAGAGGACTTAACTCTGACGATAGACCGCCTGCAAGAATAGAAAGGTCTGTTTCTGGGGGTGCTTGAGGAATCGCTAAATCGCCAAAGGTGACTGCGATCGCATATTTCTCAACCAAAAACTGTTTAGTCTGCTGATCATACAGAGCTGCCATCGGTACCTGACGAAATGCTCCATCCAATACAAAGACTAGGGTATCCATTGATTCTAACCAGCCTTTCTCCTCGGCGGGTAAAATCAACCAATCATAAATCTCTTCGGCTAGCAGCCTACCTTGTTGTAGGCTTTCTGCAGCAAATGGAGTAACAGTTAGACGAGCATCAAACCGTTGCTCACTTCTAGTTGCAGATTCATCATCGTTGAAGGTATTAAAACTAAAACGGGAACGCTCCAGCTGTAAACGAAACTGTTGGAGTTTTTTTTCAATAACAGAAGCGGATGAATTTCTATCCGTCCTGTCTAAGTCAGACGAATCTGCCCGAATAATTGTGAGAGGATAGCGCTTGATAGACTGATTTGTTATATCGTCTGGTAGTTGAATCAATACTTCAAGACGCTCTGTATTGGGGCCGTCAGGTAAAATAATTGGGTAAATAATTGCTGTAGTGCTATCGCTGTTGGCTACGTTCTGGATCGTTGTTCGTGGAATATTGTCATTAGGTTCAATCAGTCCACAGGCGAGAAAACTTTCTAGTTCGGCTACACGTAGATCATCAATAACGGTTTGTGCTCGGATCAGCTGAGCTGAGCTATCTGCAATACCTGTCTTGTTTTTGGGTAGTAGCAGACTGATATATTCTCGATATAACGGTTCAATGCGATCACGAAAATCGAATTGTACATCTGGTCCAACATAAAGCAAGTCACTGCGCACCTCTTTCACTTTCTGAAAAGCTATATCATAGTGTGAAATTATCTTCTTCCGACGATATCCTAGCTTGTTCTCAATTCGCCCCAGCTGCCACTCCCATTGATAGATCAGACTTGGCTGATTACCAGCTTGTTTTGAGGCAGCCTCAGTGAATCGTTGAGCATCAGTATACTGTTTTTCTATTTCATAGAGATACCCTAAGTAACCCAGGGCGTAGGACTCTGCAATAGGATCTCTGATTTCTTCGGCCTGCTGTCGTGCCTGAACCAAGAGAGCGTAGACTTGCTGCTGAGAAGTGTGTAGTTCA
>JBCDFI010000037.1:0-18539 GCA_039178155.1 Cyanobacteria bacterium P01_H01_bin.105 | reverse complement strand
TGAGTATTGATGAATCGGGAGCACTCTCAACGGTAGGAGGGCTAATCGTCTCAGCGTTTTCAGAGTCTGCCTCGACGATACGAGGCTCAGACGAGCCTGTTTCGGTCGTTTCTGGAGTACGGCTGCAGGCGATTAACAGACAGCACAGCACCAACGGCAGTAAATATCGCCTTTTACGCCAATCGTTCATGCTTATTGTTCCTTCAGAATCATATATAGACTGTTCGTTGATTAATTTTTGGCTGTAATTATTGACTGTAATTATTGGCTGTAATTTCTGACTGACAGTGGCCAATCCTATACTTCACGCAGTACGTAGCCAACGCCGCGCACGGTTTGGATCAGTCGTTTTTCGCCATCGCCGTCGATTTTTAGTCGCAGGTAGCGAATATACACTTCAATTACATTCGACTCCCCCATAAAGTTGTAGCCCCAAACATTTTCTAAGATTTGTTCGCGAGTCAGGACTTCACGGGGATGTTCCATCAAATATTTGAGCAGCTCAAATTCTTTCATGGTCAGATCGATGGCACGACTGCCGCGAATGGCCTGACGGGTGCCTATATTGAGGGTAAGTTCACCAAAGACAAGCTGCTCAACACCGTACTCACTAGGCTGTAAATAGGCACTCACCAGGGCTAGAAATTCGTCGCTACGATAGGGTTTGACAAAGTAATCGTCGGCCCCAGACTCGATGCAGGCGACTCGATCATCTAGATTGTCGCGGGCCATCAGCAGCAGCATGGGGGTGCGGTCTCCTTGCGATCGCAGCTGCTGACATAGGTCTAATCCTGACTCTCCAGCTAACATCCGGTTGACCACAATTAACGCCGGATGATGATTGTGAACCTCTTTAATTCCTGAATCTATGGTGGTGGCCACTAAAGGAATATAGCCCGACTCTCGCAAATCATTGCTGACATCCTGGGCCAATTCTTCGTTAGCTTCTACTAGCAGCACACGGGGCGCGGCTTCAGCAGCACTCATGGAGATAACCTCACGATTTAGGTAACATGCAGCGCAAACTCGCTCATCAGACTATCCTATGCCCCGGTGCTCATACCACGGTCGTGATTGAAACGCTTGTTTAAACAGCAAGGGTTAAACAGCCATAGGGCACCCGTTCGCCGATTGCACTTCATGCATCAGACCATTTGTTATACGCAAATACTAGCGCGTGCCCATGCAAACGCCATAAGTTAAAGAATGTATACATACAGCAGAGCCTGCGATGACTGTCGGAATTTGGGTGCTGGGCGATCAGCTATGGAGAGGGCAAGCGGCCCTGGCTAGTGATGCCGATGCCCCCGTAATTTTTATCGAGTCCCACCGTCATAGCACCGAACGTCGCTACCATCGGCAAAAGTTAGTCCTAGTCTGGTCGGCCATGCGACACTTTGCCGCCGAGCTAGAAGCTGCAGGACGCACCGTCACCTATCAAATCACCGATGAGTTTGAACCACCGCTGCGTCAGTGGATAAAAGAAAACAACATTACAGACGTCCGAGTGATGGAACCCGCCGACCGTCCCTTTGCACGTTTTTTAGAGAGCTTAGACCTACCCCTGAGCGTGGTCCCCAACAACCATTTTTTGTGGTCCGCAGCCGAATTTGAGCAGTGGGCCAGCCGTCGTAAAAGCCTGCTAATGGAGTCGTTTTACCGAGAAGGCCGCAAACGCTACAACATTCTGATGGAGGGGACCAAAAAGAAGCCCACCCCCATCGGCGGCCAATGGAACTATGACAAACAGAACCGTAAACCGCCTAAAAAAGACATTAATCCGCCCGCCCCGCACTGGTTTGAACCCGACGAGATCACTCAACAGGTGATGCGAGATGTGGCCGAGCTAGATACATTTGGAGACCTGGCTCCCTTTGGTTGGGCCGTAACTAGAACCCAGGCTCTGCAAGTACTTGAGCATTTTATCCAGGTGCGGCTGGCCACCTTTGGCCCCTATCAAGATGCCATGGTGACGGGTGAAGATACTCTCTGGCATGCGCTGCTATCACCTTACCTAAATACAGGACTTTTACAGCCGCTAGAAGTCATTCAGGCCGTTGAGACGGCCTATCATCAGCAAGAACTCCCGCTCAACAGCGTTGAGGGTTTTATCCGTCAGGTGTTGGGCTGGAGAGAGTATATGCGTGGTCTGTATACCTATGTGGATGAAGACTATTCCCAAGGTAATTTCTTTGACCATCACCAGCCGCTGCCCGACTTTTTCTGGACCGGTGACACCCCTATGAACTGCCTACACCAGAGCATTGACCAGGCTAAACGCACAGGCTATAACCACCACATTCAGCGACTGATGATCCTCAGCAACTTTGCGCTAATTGCTGGTCTATCTCCCCAGGAAGTTGAGTCTTGGTTTCACGCGGCCTTTATTGATGCCTATGATTGGGTGATGCAGACCAATGTGATTGGCATGGGGCTGTTTGCCGATGGTGGGGTACTTGCCACCAAACCCTATGCGGCCTCGGCCAACTATATCAATCGCATGAGTAATTACTGCAAAGGGTGTCAGTACAATCCCAAGGCTCGCACGGGTGAAAAGGCCTGCCCGTTTAATTTTTTCTACTGGGACTTTTTAGCCCGCCATCGAAATGTACTGCAGAATCAGGGGCGAATGAATTTTATTCTAAAAAACTTGGACAAAATGTCCACCGAAGACTACCAAGAAATACGAGACAATGCTCATCAATGGCACCAACAGCAGGCACTATAGCCATACTTCACAATTCCTAGACATTCGATTTAGTTACTTTAGGCAACTGTAAAGAATGCTCAGAGTAACAGACGCCACAGTTAGCAGGAGAACGTTTTCTTCTATGATAAGTACATCGGCGTCTAGGTTCAGTAGTCGCTCTGATCTTAGACGCAGGTGTAGACTACCAAAAAGCAGCTCTTAGGAGCAGGACATAAACCATCTAGGGTGCATCTCTTTTATTGCTTATTCATGCTTTAGGATGACCATTGTGCGATCGCAAGCTCCAGCGCTTCTACCACAACTGTGTTCATAGATTTTTCTTTGGCCAACGCCAGTTGCTTAACTGCTTTCTTGACCCGAGGGGGCACATAGATTGTCATTTGTTCAGTGGGCATTGTTTGATCCATCCTGGTGCAAGTACTTGGAGTCTAGGACAATCCCCTGAGCAGTAGTACGTTCAAATGGCCGATCTTTGTGCTCACAAGTGCGCAATTAAAACACATACGAAACCTATAGGCTAGTTCAATTAAAAAAGAGGCTGCTGTCGACAAGCGGCCCCTTTTTGTAGTGGTTTTCAGGTTGCTTTTACAAGAGACTGCCCCTTACCGAACCTCAGCATTTCTCTAAGTTAGACGCTTTAGAGATGATACTAGACAGCCAGTTTGGCTTTTAACAGCTCATAAAACACTCGTGAGAGATCTCGACGTTGAACAATTCGACGATCTCTTGGTGTATTGGCAAAGGCCGCATCGTGGTGCTGAGGCATTGCTTTTTTGACTAAAAACCCTAGCTGCTGACGGGTCATTGCCTGATCTGGAGCAAACCGACCTCTACCCACACCGGCCACCATATTGTTGGCTTTGAGGGTTTCAATCGTACTGTAGGCCCAGTGTTGACCACGCTGTACGTCTCTAAAAGAAGACTGAGTGGGGGTGATTTTTTCTAACCCCAAAAGATTGACCATTGCCGTACACACAACTGCACGACTAACGCTGGCATGGGGCCGAAAATGCAAATTCTTCGAATTCTCGCTACTAATAATCCCAGCCGCCGCCATCACTTGAATCGCCTCAAAATCCTGATCGGCATGGGAGACGTCATCAAACCATACGATAGGGATGCCATTGCGGGTTAAAAATCCCTGCAGTTTCCGCAAGAGAGACTCATTACCAACAATTTCACGAGGTTGTTTTCCAGTCCAAATGCTAAAGGCGGCTAAAAAACCACCGGCCTCACCAATGGCCCATTCTACCGGGTGCATTCGATAGGCTGCATTGGTAATGTGAGTGGTGCCAATACTTTTCGCCGATAAAATTAGACCATCGGTATCGGCAGGCACCAAGGCTCCCGCTGGTAGGGTAAAGGGCAGAGCAATGACATCTTTACCCTTGGGGCTGACATGGCCATCCACCAGATTGCCATGCAGGTCCAGATAGTGATATTGACCAATTCCTAGGGTGTCATCAAAGACACGGGCACGAGAGCGGTTTGGGAAAAAACTGGCCGCTACATCTTCATGGCGAATTGTTGTCAGAGCAATACCACGACGGGCTTCACGAATATAGGGTTCTAGGGCAATTCCATCCTTGGTCCAGGTCAAGTCTCCCCGAGGTTTGAGATCGGGCACCCCATTGACCTGCAAAAAGTGAATATAGGCCTGGGCTCTGATGTGGGCCTGCTTGATCTGTTGTCGTCGTTCAGCACGGCTCAAGCCCACCAGATAGCCAGTACGATAATCGTTGCCACAGCACTGCCCGCGCTCAGGGTGACTTGATGTCCCCCAGTTGATCACTGCTACATCTCCAGGAGAAATTGTTTTCTTGTTGAGAGAACGGCGCTTGAGTCGACGATAGCGAAAAATACCAAAGGCGTTAAAGAAATCGCGTTTTTTCCAAACATTGTTTTTGCTGACCCAAAAGTCACCGGTAAACTCTTGCAGATTGAGCCAGGGAACACGACCATATTCTTTCGGTGCGCCGATGGGCACACCTTGACCAGGGTGGGTACGCTCCACCAGCACATCAAAGGTAAAAGATTGTTGACACTGGGGGCGAGCCTCATCGGGGAGGATGGCTTCTCCCGTCTCGCTGCGGGCTTCTTGCCCTACTCGTGAGGGTAAATTACCCACTTCTAGCAGATCGCCCAAGTCGGTGGCTTCGACCACGACCTTGGCATAGACAGTAAAGGCGTGTTTTGTTTTGGTATCTTGACACATGACCCCGGTTACCCGGCGCGGATCTGTCTCACTAGTAGCTGCTGCTAACACAAGCGATGTCGGCTCAGCATAGGGGATTAGGGTAAGTTTGCCCGTCTTTAAATAAGGCAGCAGGCGTTCATTTAGAGCTGTAGAGGCCACCACCGGAGTGGTCGATAGAGGGCACACCCATGACCCTCCCGGATCATCGATCACACGTCCGGCCACGGGTTGCAGCTGACGCTGACGTTTACGAAAGTGGCGCTGGCTTTTAGAAATGGCAAACTCTTCTCCGTCGAGGGTGGTCAGATCGGCTTGATGACGCAAAAGGTCACCATCGTCAGATGCGGGCAGAGCTTGAGCAGTAAACTGACCGCCCACTATCCGTTGAGGCTGCACTAAACAAACATCTAGTTTGAGCCTTAGAGCGGTTAGAGCAGCGGTATAGGCAGCCGTCGATCCACCAATGACAGCAATGGAACACTCATAATTCGCACCGTCCCAGGGACGGGTTAAGGCATCGTCACTAAGCAGACCGTTTTGCTGATGAACCATTGGTTTCGCAATAGAATCATTCCATCATGGATCGAGGTGGTGAGACTGGATCTAATTTATCCGTAGTTTTTTACAAATTGCTGGGGAAATTGTGCAGTATCACTCACGTGCAGTACCCTCAGATCATTCGGGATTATTGCCTCACAGTTTTAGATCATTTTTTAAAAACCATGTCTAAAAAGCCCCCTGTCATTGATATCGACCCGGCGACACTGCTGTTTATTGGCTCCCTGCTGATCCTGCTGCCTTTATTATTTACGGGTTTTCTTTCGCAGTAGATGTCTGGTCTAAAGCATGGTCAAAGGCTGCCCGTAGCTTATGGATGACATAGAGGTCCTCCCGTTCTAGTCGGGCGATACCATGCATGACATAGCTTTGATAGCGTTCTGGCAGACCGACACGCACCATGAGCTGCTGTAACAATTGTTTGAGGCTGGCATATTCTGCTGGAGGCATGGGTTCGCTGTTGAGCCGCCGGTCTGTGGTCTGTACCTGGGTTTGTTCAGTGGACAACACGAAGCTATAAACCATGACTGCCTGGGCCAGGTTTAGCGATGGCTGCAGCTGGTGTTGAGGAATGCTGGTCAGCAGGTCACAGGCTTCGATATCGGCAGAGTTGAGCCCCGAGCGTTCGCCGCCAAAAACAATGGCAATGCGATGCAGCCATTCGCCCTTGGCTTGTAAATAGGCTGGTAGCTCTCGCACAGAGGTGTAGTGGTATTTTTCGTAGCGGTGGCGGGCGGTGGTGGCACAGGCTAGATCGCAATCTGCGATCGCATCCCTCAACTCCTCATATACCTGAGCCTGCTGCAGCACATGCTGAGAGCCATGGGCCAGAGCCAGAGCCTTTTCCCCCAGGTGGTCTGCTTTGGGTCGCACTAACCGCAGTGTGTCGTATCCCATCGTGTGCATTGCCCGAGCCGCCGCTCCGACATTTTCTGCCTCCTCCGGCTCCACCAGCACAAAGATAATGTCCATTCACACCCGCCACTCGTCATTCATCCCTCACGTTACCCCATCGCCTTGAGCCCGATCTATCGGGTGTGTCTGCATCTGTTTCTACAAACCATTGCCAATCAAAATGAACGGTGCCCAATAGTA
The DNA here is from genome assembly GCA_039178155.1 of Cyanobacteria bacterium P01_H01_bin.105. Lineage (GTDB taxonomy): Bacteria > Cyanobacteriota > Cyanobacteriia > Phormidesmidales > Phormidesmidaceae > Leptothoe. The sequence goes on along the minus strand of JBCDFI010000037.1, from coordinate 11,979 downwards.
AGGATGGTCGGGGTTAGCACTCAGACGAATCGGTTCCCCCGTATCAGCCGCAACCAGATCAATAGCCGCTCTAGGGGCTCCGGCAATCACCGACAAGTCATCTTTGATCAGCGCTAGCTGGGCTCGACGTAGAGCCTCTGCCTTGGGTAATCCTTCACCAAGGGCCAGGTAAAACGCATTTATCAGCGCTTGGGTACCACCATCATCTACAAGCCACAGAGATGCTATAGCGGCCTGAGCTTGAGCACGTTGCAGCTGATAGCCCAAGCCTAGAATCTCAATGCCATTATCTATATCGGTGCCACCTAAACCAGTTTCACAGGCACTTAAGACGACCAAATCAATCCCAGATAGAGACCAGTCATCAATGTCTTTTAAAGTAGCCGTACTACCATCATCAAAAAGCAAGAAAGAATCTTCAGGTCGGCCAGAGACAAAAGCACCGTGGGTAGCCAGGTGGATAATGTTGTAACGGCCTTTTTCTTTAAGTCGGTCTTCTGTTATATCACGACCAAAGGCTCCGTTGATTAGAGTATCTACAGCAGGCATCTGTGCAGCAATAGTATTCACTTCAGTGAGGGTAAATAGCAGATCTCTGAATTGATATTGTTTACCATCGTCACAGCCAGTTTATTCTGACTGATTCCATGTATAACTCTCGGCCTGTAGCTCAAACATTTTGGCGTATTGTCCCTGTTGGGCCATCAGCTCCCTGTGGGTGCCGATTTCGGTGATCTGACCCTGCTCTAAGACAACAATGCGGTCGGCCATGCGTACAGTAGAAAATCGATGGCTGACGAGAAAGGTCATTTTGCCTTGGGTAAGCTGACGAAAACGTTGGAACAGATCGTGTTCTGCGATCGCATCTACCGCCGCTGTCGGTTCATCCAAAATCAAAATCTGAGCATCGGTCATAAAGGCCCGTGCCAAGCCAATCTTTTGCCACTGACCACCGGATAATTCCACACCACCAGAAAACATTTTACCCAGAATCGTTTGATACCCTGCCTCTAACTGGTCAATGACTGCTGTTGCTCCAGCTCCCTTGGCAGCCTCAGTAACCAGGTCCATATCCTGTCGCTGGGGTAAGTTACCAAAACCAATATTGTCTTGCACATTGAGCGCATAGCGGGCAAAATCTTGAAACATTATGCCAATTTGACTACGTAGATCCTGAAGAGAGAATTGGTGTAAGGGAATTGCATCAATAACAATATTGCCGCGATCAATATCGTAGAGACGAGTCAACAGTTTTAGCAATGTTGTCTTTCCCGAACCGTTAAGGCCTACCAAGGCGATACATTCTCCTGGAGCTACGCTGAGATTAATACCTTTGAGTGTGGGGTGCTCGGCACCGGGATAGGTAAAGTAAACATCTTGAAACTGTAGTCCCTGTCTCATCGGTTGAGGAAACTGTTTTGCCTGGTGAGGGTTGCTTACTTGAGAAGAGAGATCTAATAACTCAAAATATTGTGAAACGTAGAGATTGTATTCATAGAGTGTTGCAAGACTGAGCAAGATTGACTCAATTAATCCCTGTGCCTGTTGGAAAGCTCCGGTATATAGCGTCAGATCTCCCAGGGTCACGATTCTTTTTAGTGTTTGCCATAGAACCAACCCATAGGCTCCATAAAATCCGATTCCTCCCAATAGCTCGATGCTGAGCTGGGCGAGAGCCTGCTGTCGAGCTAAGCGGCGCGACTCTTGGTTAAACTTATGGCGAATGGTGCGATATTGCTCCACCATGTGTTCTCCCAGATTAAACAGCCGTACTTCTTTGACATATTTGGGGTCGGTGAGTATTTGATAGAAGTAGTCTGCCAGCCGCCGAGATGGTGTCTGACGCCGGTTCATCCAAAACCGACGAGAGGAATAACGAATTCCCACCCAAAATGTTGGTAAAACACTGACTAACAATAGTCCCATAACACTCGGGCTGAACCGTAAAAGCAAGGTTAGCAACCCCACCAGCCGCGTACTTGACCCTAGCAGTCGAGACAGTAGTTCCACCACTCGCAGCGGATAGTTACTGCCGCTTTGCTGAGCGCGATTAAGGACGTCGTGAAACTCGGCTGATTCATAGTGAGCCAGGTCTAGACGCATGGCTTGTTGAAGCAGCTGCACATTGGCATGTAGCAAAAACTGATCGTTGAGCACCCGACTGACATAGGTGGCTAACTGATTGAGGATTTCTCGCAATAGCAACAGCCCAAAACCAGCCAGGACCAACATCGATAGATAGGAAGTAAAGCCGGAAACCTCGCTGTCCAGAATTAGCACGACGTGATCCACAATCAGCTTGCTGATGTATAGCTGTGCCACCGGTACTAATGCACTGACCAACGTAATGGCAATACTCAGTATCAGCCAGCCCGGAGCTGCCAGCCACACTAGCTGAATTAGCCGAGGGGTATTCCCCAACAGACTGCGAATTTCTTGGTAGTAACGACGTAGACGGGATAGAAAATTTGAAAAAATGGAAGGCACAGGTAGATAAGAAGAGCGTCAGGTGCTGAGATGCGGGGGATCATCCTCTACCGTGTTAGCACGCGTTGAGTCATTGTCCAGATAGATCTTTTGCCGTTAGGTTAGCCGTTGCGCTCAGGTCTTCACCAGTCCTAGCTTGATGGCTTTTACAATGGCCTGGGTCCGACTGCGAACTTTGAGTTTTTCAAAAATGGCTGTCAAATGGGCTTTTACTGTGGCAACGGTAATATATAGCTGTTTTGAGATTGTTTCATTTGAGGCTCCCTGAACTAGCCAGTGCAGTACGTCTTGTTCGCGTTCCGTTAAACGGATCTCTTCAGGTAGTTGGAGATTGGGACCTGAGTTGGCATGGAACAACCGAAAGAAACCACTGGCTAACTCTGGATCTAGATAGATTTCATCTTTGATAACTGTCCTGAGAGCTTCATAGAGCTGGCTACCCAGCTTGTCTTTTGTAACATATCCTCTGGCCCCAGCTTCCATGGCTTGGAAAATCCATCGATCCTCTCGATGGGCAGACAGTGTCAGTACGCGTGTATCTGCCCCTAGGGCTTTTAGTCGCTGCAGGACTTCCACCCCGGTCCCTTGTTCTAACTGCATGTCTAACAGGGTAATCATTGGGTTATGGATCTCGACCATCTCGATGGCCTGCTCCACCGATGCGGCCTCAGCAACGACCTCAAAGGTAGCGGGTCCATCGTTGTAAAAACCCAGTAGGGTGCGCAACCCCTGCCTAAAATCGGCATGGTCATCAACTAGTAAAACAGAAATGGCATCAGTCATTACGGATGCACCTAAAGCAGTGAAAAATCTGAAAAAAGCATTAACAAAATCACGAAACTCTCTTCCTTAATGGGGTAAAAAAATCGAAAACTGGGCTCCTCCCTGGGGCAAGGTCTCAGCTTTGATACTGCCCTGGTGATCTAGAATTATTTTTTTTGCGATCGCAAGTCCCAACCCACTCCCCTCAGACCGTTGTGAGTAGAACGGAGTAAATAGCTCAGAGGGATCAATCCCCTTGAGTCCAGGCCCTTGATCGCTAACGGTTATCCATACCGAATCATGAGAAACTTGCCAGTCAACCGTAATTGTTCCACCCACAGGGCTAAAGTGAATGGCATTGTCCAGCAGATTTTGTAAGACCTGCTCAAATTGCCAGCTATCAACAGTGACAGTAATAGACGGCGCTGAGCACTTGACCATCAGCTGTTTTTGCTCAATCTGCGGATTTAATAAAGAAACGATGTTCTGTAACAAGAGATGCAGCTCATAGTCTTGCTTATTAAGACAGGCCTGTTTACTACAGTTTAGTAAATCTCCTAAATTTTTGGAAAGGGACTCAGTCGTACAACAAATACACTCGGCCTGAGTCTTTTGAGATGCACTTTCAGCACTAAACGCGATTGTTTTTGCATAGAGATGGATCAAAGCTAGGGGATTACGCAGCTGATGATCTGCTCGTTGTAATGCTTGCTCCAATAGCTGAATTTTTTCCTGCTGACGCAGATTCTCCTGATAAAGGGCAAGAGACTGATGAAGGAATTGAGCACACTCCTCAATCAAACGTTGTTGTGGCTCAGAAATATGTTTTTTTGTCCACAGAAGTAAATAGTCACACTGAGTCTCCGTCTGACATAAGCCATATACATAGGCAAAGGTCTCACTCGAATTGAGAGATAGAGGTATCAGCTCTAAAAACGGCATTTTTTTTGAAATCCAGCGTTCTGACTCAATATACGGCGTTATTTCATTTATTTCTTGATTTATCAGTTGATGACGCCGATAAGATAGAGTATCACGCTTCCTTTCTACATAATTCCAGCGTACTAGCCAAACGTCTAAGGCCGATAACTTTTCACTGAGGCGATCAATCTGCGATTGACACAGCTGTCGAATGTTAGCAGCTGCCAGCTCCGACTGATAGCTAGCTACGGAAGGAGACGATGTATGCATCTTTAATCCACTCCTATCTCACCCAGAAATTGTGGGGTCTAAGCCGATCGTAAATACCTGTGTCTCTATCTAGAATCAACATTTTTTTGCCAATATGCAAGCGTTTGAGGAAAATTTGGGTGTAAACACGCAGGCATTCAATTCCATAGAAACACCTCACTTTGAGCAGTTGAAACCCGATTTAAATCCTCGAACTGCTCACTGATGGGTTGAGATAATCTCCCTTGTTATTTAGGGGCTATAACGCACTATCCAACCGCAGAAGCCATAGCTTATTTAGACCTTTGACCAGTTGGCCGACAGGCAGCTATCCTCTTACGCTGTAAAGAAGCGCATTTCGTTGACATGTTCGCTATCGTAGACTCGTTCTCTTTGCGTGAAGAGGCGAGTCTTTTTATTGGAACTGTCAATGGTAGACCACAGCCCAGACATGGCCAACCATGTATATTACGGCTGAAATAACTACGATATGCAGACGAATTATCTACTTCAGTGATTTATATATAGATATTGCTGAGCTAGAGGATCAATTAAGAGAGTCCCTAGTCGTCACAGCCTAGACTTTCACGGGTGGAAACACCCGTCACGGGGTTCATGCCGTCAGCTCGTTCACACAGGTACTTCACTTGAAAGCGGTCGATAATCGTATAGGAAAAATCTGCTCCTGTCACCTCTGCTTCAGCAAAAGTACTGCTGGTCATGAGCGCATCGGTGATAATGGCATTGGTTAAGTCGGAGCCGGTAAACTCTACCCGGTCAGCAAAGGAGTCTGATAGGTTTGCCCCGGTTAGATCGGTTCGGATAAATTTAGCTTTGGTTAGAATAGTCGCGCTGAGGTCAGCCCCACGAAAGTTAGCATCCCTCACTTCAGCGGCAGCCAGCGAGGTACCGGCTAAGTTAGCGTTTTCAAAATTACGCCCAGTTAGGTCTGTCAAGGTGTAGTTAATGACGCCAGACTCTGCGATCGCAACCGTTGGCACCACCGTAAGCAGCAGTATGAAAAACACCAGCATACCTACTAGCCTAAGGCCCAGCCACTGCCATCTAATCATCTACCTGTACTCCTTGCTCCAGCACTAATCATAGGCGAATTTAGGAGATGCTTAGATCCCTAATTCATATTGGGAGCTTGAGTTTTCCCTGGAACGGTTACGTCTACCTGCCATGGATCTTCAATTCTGTATTGGTCAGAATCCTGAGGTTTTTTAGTCAAAGATACATGGCTCTGAGGGTTTTTGAAGATATCTAGCGCATCCGTTGAGGGAGCCCCAAGTATGTCTGTATTCCCCTGCTGAAGTTCTCCCCACAATATGTCTGAAACCTGCTGAGCATCCTGATTTAGCGTGGTTGTAATCGCTTCAATTTCGGTCAGAATTTGGGTAATAGTCTGGGCTGCGGTTATCATCGCCTGGGAGTTTGCAATCGTAGCCTGTCGAGCTTGGGCCGTATCACTTGCCTGCTGCTGCAGCTTTTCTAGGGAATGACGCTGTCGGTCGTAGACCTTCAAATTGGCGATATCGGTGATGAGTTGGGTAATTACAGCTTGAAACTGGGATTTATCAGCCGCCTGGGCCGTCTGCTCAACAGCCGCCGACAAAGATACAATGCGTTGGTCTAAACTTTCAAATAGCTGGGCTGACGCTGTTTCTGTCGGAATGCTCTCCAGGTATCCCTCCAGAGTCTGGGCCAAGCTAAACAATCCATCTAATCGACTATCTACAGATTTATACTCGTTAGATTGATCGACAAGCTGCTGTTGCACCTTTTGAATCAGAGCCTTTTGCTCACGCGCTTCTTCATCAATCTGGGCCGTAAAGGCTAAAAACTTTTCGGTCAGCTGATCGGTTTGAAAATTTTTCTGGGCAATCGTTTCCTCATGGCGACGAATCGTCTCCTGATGGGAGTTGAGCTGATTGAGAATATTAAAAAACGATAGGGATAGCTGCTCTAACTCATCCTGCTGAGTAGCCGCTACTAGCAAATTTCCATCTGGGTTAGCAAACTGTTTTCCCTGGAGCAAGATGGGTTTTATCCGCTGGTTTAGTTTCTTAATCGCTAGATAGACCACAGTGCCCAGCAACACTACCATTAGGCTCGTAGTTAGGACTGCAATCCGAAAAATACGACCGTAAATAGCGTTGTAGGGGACAAACCCAAACAGCAACCAGTCTTGTCCAGGTACCATCGCATAGGCCCAGTAGCCGGAGTCTCCCTTTAAAAAGCCGGGTGTCCTAACATCTACCTGGGGCCAGATCGGCTCAAGTCCAGCAATATTTTGGTACGTTTGGGGCTCAGTCCCTAGGTTGGTTGGATCGGCAATTACCTGACCTGACTGGGTTAGTAGTAAGAAGCTGCCCGCCTTTTGAAAGACGACATCATCCAGTAAATTGCCTAGATACCCACTGTCCACATCAACCAGGCTAGTACCCAGCCAGCGGCCTTCGCTACTAAACAGAGGATAGTAATACGTCAGCAGGCGACTTCTTTTTCCTTGATACGGCTCTGTCCAAACGCTAGTCTGGGGTTCAAAATAGTCTCGGTAGCGATCACTCTCAGGGTAAAATTCACCCACATCATCGGCTAAGTCTTCGTAGCGACTGGCCGTTGGATCAAAGGCTGTATCCTCTGAAGAGGTAATGGCTGAATAGTAGGGAAACAGCCAGGGTTGCTCCTCAATTAGCCCGTTTTCACTTTGGCCTAGGCCTAGACCGACTACAAACTCTGGACGACGCTCAAATAGCTGCAGAATTAGCTCTCGATAGGTGTCAGGAAACTGAGCCCCTCGCTCATGCAGGGTAGTTGCACTCACCCCCAAACTATAGGCCAGGGTTTCCGCCGAATCTGTTACAGATGCGATCTCATTGACCTTACTATCAACACTGCTGCGTACCTGATCCTCTGCCTGACGTCTTAACATTTCACTAAAGAGAAATGCCATCCCTCCCATCCCAGCGACGGCTCCCAACATAATCAGCCAAAACAGACGGCCCCCAAATGAATTTAGACGAAACCATCCCTTGGCCTTGTCTACAAGCGTCGGTTGATAGCTTTGAGGTATCCCTGGGAGATCTTTAAATGGCGCAATTGACTGCTTGGACGTTGATACTTTGAAAAATCCCATATTCGCTAAATAACAAGTTGTCTAGTTGTCTATATAAATAAAGTCGTAAGGCACCGCTTCAGCCATTCCCCATAGTAGTTCATAAGCTTTATAGAGTCAGGTGGCTGAGCCAACTCCATGTGCTATTTCATGAGTAACTTCACTATATAAACAAATAGGCCACGCAACATGTCATTATTGCTTCAAATATGATCGATATGGGAACCCATAAAAATACCTCAGTTTAGTAGCCTAAACTGAGGCACAGTATTTCTCCTAGATCTCTCTAAAGACTCTAGATGATCTTTGATCTAACGACGTTTAACAGTTTTGGCACGTTGTAATAGCTCTGTTGAGATCTGCTCAATTTTTGACAACATTGGAGTAATCGACTGCAGTGAATCCACCACAGAATGAGACTCTGATATCGCGACATGGCTAGCTTTTGCAATGCTTCCTGTCTGTTGTTGCAGATTATCTATCGCTGGCCACCGTTGTTCAATGGCTTTGAGTGTGACGATATTCTTGGCAAGCTGACTAAGTAGCGTATGTAAGTGATCCGTCTGTTGTACTGTCGCCCCGTGGGCTAATGTCTCCGTTAAAGACTGAACCTGTTGTTCTACTAATGCTAGGGTTTCTGCTGCATGGGTCGGGACAGATCTGAGTTCACCATCTAAGGCTCGTCCCATCGTACTGATGGCATCGACCTGAATATCGACGGATTGAGCCCCCTGGGTGATTTCTGCTATTAGCTGTTGCACATTGAGAACAAGCGTCTGTTGCTCATTCGTTAGCTGGTTAATTAGCTCTGCAAATTCTCCAAATTGTCCAGAAATATGATCAGATTGCAGGGCCTCTTTTTCAATTTTTTGCTTATGACGGCGAATGGTTTCTTCATTTAGATTCAGCTGCTCTAGCATATTAAAAAAGGCTAGAGATAGCTGATTGAGGTCATCTTGGTCATCCCACTGAGCCAGGAGGGTAGAATCCGTTCTAGCCAGCTGATTACATTGGTTAAGGACCGGTCTCAGCCGACGATTGAGACTGCGAATTGCTAACACAATTGCCGTTGAAAGCAGGGCCACCATCAGAGCTGTAGCTGCCAATGTAATCAGTGCAATGCGGCTAAATACCGCTGAGTAAGGAACAAACCCAAGGATGATCCAATCTTGATTGGGAACAGCGGCATAGGCCCAATACCCTGATTCGCCTTCCAAAAAGCCTGTATCGTTGAGACTAACTTTTGGCCAAATATTACTTAAATCAGGAATATCACTATAGGTTTTTAAGGTGTTTTCTGGATTTTCTGGATCAGCAATTACATTTCCCGACAGAGTCATCAATGTAAAGTGACCTTGCTGACGAAAAACAGGCTGGTCGATGAGGTTACTCAAGAATTGAGTATCAATGTCTACCAGGGTTGTTCCTAACCAGCGCCCATTGCTAGCAAACAAAGGGACATAATAGGTAAGTAGCTGATTGACTCCCGCCTGATAAGGATCTGTCCAAACATTTCTCTGGGATAAAAAGTAGTCCCGATATCGTTGACTCTCAGGATAGAACTCACCCTCGCCATCGGCAAAATCTTCGTATCGTATAGCTTGACTGGGGGAAGACTCACCCTCAGCAGACTCTACCCAGTAATAGGGAAATAACCAAGACTGATCGGTAATCAATCCCTTTTCTCGCTGTCCTAAGCCAAGACCAACGACAAATTCAGGGCGTCTTTCGAATAATTGTAGAGTCAGCTCTCGATAGGTATCTGCATACTGCGCTTGCCGCTCATGGAGAGTGGTTGCACTAATGCCAAGACCGTTGGCTAAGGTTTCAGCCGCTTCTGTTACTGACGAGACCGCATTCACCTTAGCCGCCAGCGAACTACGCACTTGATCTTCAGCCTGATACTTAATCATCTCACTAAAGAGAAATGTCATCCCGCCGATCCCACTCAGGGCACCCAGCATAATCATCCAAAATAGGCGACCACCAAATGAGTTTAGTTGCAGCCATTTCATTAGGGTTTGCTTGGGATGTAGCTGTCGAGTAGGTTTAGAGGATACTTCAGATGAAACCGACGATTGGGATCGATCAGCACGCGCTAACTTAGGAAACATAGTAACTGTGACAAAATAGGGAACAGGTGCAAGCAGTTCGATAACATTCGAACGAAATAGTCAGCTTCTGTAGATATTTGAATATGAAGGCGGCTCAGAAATGAGCAAGCTCTAAAACGTGAGAGAAAGAATCTCTTTTACAGATCATCTCACCTTGTAAATCAGTAACAATAAAGCTGTGGTTATTACCTAATGTCACTATTTTTGATGCCAATCAGTGTCATTGGGGAGGCCTTTTATGCAACTTCATTAGATAAACATTTGAGCTTTAAAGAGTAGCTAAAAGCACAGATAAAACTTTAATCAAACATAATTTGCTATAGATCTCTCTATGGTAAATTATTGATTTTTATTTATGGAACAATTGAATTGTATAGAGTGTCGCTAGGGCTATGTCATCCTATGGATATTCTTAGTTAAAGCTTCTATGAAGCCCACTCAACCCTATCAGCCCTTTCTTTTACGCTTTCTGCACGGTCTCACTGGCGCATTTCTGATGCTGGCGATTTTCAGCGCATTTTGGACGTATAACACTTACGATGGACGGTGGGGAACAGTGCCACTCCCCACCTATAAAGCCATTGAAGGAATCCATGGCACTTTTGGTCTATATACATTACTTATCTTTCCGGCATTTGTGTTTTACGCCTTTAATCGGGGTAAACATCGTCTAGTGCAGACAGAGTCATTATCAAAGTTGACCTATAACGTTGGTCAGCCTGCTTGGTGGTATACCCTTAGCCGCTTTGTCAATACGTTGACCCTGATCGCCCTGACCTTTGCTCTTTTTAGCGGCAAAATGATGGATTCGACCTGGCTCCCAAAAGGAGAACTGGAGCATTTTTGGTACTATGGTCATCTGATTTCGTGGGTAGTGATAGTGGTTGCGATCGCACTACATCTATTAATGAATGCCAAAGTTGGCGGCACCCCATTTCTACTCTCAATGATGACGTGGAAATTTAGAGCACAAGATAGCCCTAGACTTTGGAAAAACCACATTACAGCCTGGTGGGCCAACTTTTCGCCAGAGACCTGGTCAAATTGGGCAGGCATTCTCTCTGCTCGACCTAAACTAGAAATCGCAATTTGGATCAGCCTGATGGCAGCCTGGTTGATTTCCCTCTCTAAAGAACTGTCTAAGGCTGTGTTCAGCTAACAAAGGTAGCTAGGTATCAGGAAAAAGGGTAATGGGGCAGGGGAAATAGAGTGAGTCCCCCCTGATCTTTAAGGGGGCTGTACGTAAAATGACCACAAAGGGATATACCCTAGATCTGGCTCTATTGCCGAGCCGGTGACTAGTCAGTGACTGTAGGGTTGTCTGGCTCAAGTTGCCTGCTGCCGAGCGTAGCGCAGGGCACATGTTCGGATTACGAACAGCGTGTCCCCATGAACTTAATAAACGTAGTGTTAGGAGCAAAATTGTGGAACGCACTTTTATCATGATCAAGCCCGATGGTGTTCAGCGTGGCCTGATCGGCGATATTATCAGCCGTTTTGAGACCAAAGGATTTAATCTGGTGGGCATGAAGTTCATGGCCGTCTCCCGTGAACTTGCAGAAAAGCACTACGGCGTCCATAAAGAGCGTCCCTTCTTTGGCAGCCTGGTAGAGTTTATTACCTCTAGCCCAGTAGTTGCGATGGTTTGGGAAGGTGAAGGTGTCGTGGGTTCTGCCCGTACTCTTATTGGTGCGACTAACCCCATTAGCGCCAATCCTGGAACTATCCGTGGCGACTACGGTGTTACTATTGGTCGCAATCTGATCCACGGGTCCGACGCCATCGAAACGGCCCAGTCCGAAATCGCTCTCTGGTTTACCGACGACGAACTCGCTGCTTGGGAGTCCTGTGCTAAGAGCTGGATTTACGAATAAGTTCTGACACCATACGGCTCAAAATTCTTCTCCTCAGGGAGAGGGATTTTGAGCTACATTGTTGTTGATTCTCTGAGCAGGGTGGTAGGCAGAAAGATTGCTAGAAAATGCCCAAAACTCTTCGCTGTCACTAATCTTTCAGGATGCCCATGAGAAAAGAATCTAACCTATCAGGAGAGATATGCTGAATAGATTTGTTATCGACAATGTCGAATTTAGCGCCTTTCCCGCGTAAGTTGTCGTCTAGGGTGATCAAAAAGCCTTTGGTAATGTAGTCATCGCCGACCTGGAGCCAGCCAATGCCTAGCTCGTCGTCCCTGAAATACCTCAAATCAGGTTCCAACCTGAGCATACGTTGTCGGGGTATCGAGAAAGAAGCGGACTAACTTTCGCAGATTAAACCCACATGCCGTTAACATGGCATTCATGCGGTCCCCTGACTTTCCGTGGA
>JBCDFI010000036.1:0-18645 GCA_039178155.1 Cyanobacteria bacterium P01_H01_bin.105 | reverse complement strand
TGTACTTGCTCCCATTGCCCTAGCTGCGGGCTGGGCCGGGTTCAACATCTTCCAGGCTGCACTAGGCCAAATTCAAGACTGGTTGGGTGAAGGCGAATAAAGCCCACTTTCATTAACGAAAGTTATCGAATTACTCATTTAGGCTGCTCCCACCATTGGGGGTAGCTTTTTATTTTTGCGTGGCTATTTGAATTGCAAGCACTTCAGCTCACCCATAATTTGAGCAAAGGCGACACCTCGATGGCTGTAGGTTTCCTTTTGTGAGCGGCTCATTTCAGCAAAGGTTTTGTCCTGGCTTGGCACGTAAAAGATCGGATCGTAGCCAAAGCCGTTGACTCCTCTGGGTTCAGTTAGAATTTCGCCAGAGCAGATTCCTTCGGTTGCTAGAGCAATAGTGCCGTCGGGTCGAGCCAGGGCGAGGGCACAGACAAACTGGGCATTGCGAGTTGTCTTACCTGTCAGTTCTCTGAGTACGCGGTTGATGCGGTCTTGGTCGTCTTTGCCATAGCGAGCGGAGTAGAGACCGGGCGCACCGTTTAGAGCATCGATTTGGAGGCCGGAGTCATCGGCAATGGCCCATTGGTTAGTTGCTAATGCAACTTCTTTTGCTTTCAACCGGGCGTTTTCTATAAACGTCGTGCCGGTTTCATCGACATCGATTTCTTTGGGTTTGAGCTGCAGATCCCAGCCTAGGGGAGTTAGGTAGACCTGCATTTCGTTGAGTTTACCGGGGTTGCCGGTGGCGACGATGACGGTGGGCATGGGGGAGTGGGATGAGATGTGCGTTCATATTTAAGCATGGGGATAGTACGCGACGAGGACGATTATGAGGGGTCTGCATTGAGTTACGGTGTGAAGACAATACATCGACTCCAACGTCGTCGTAACGTCGTCTTCATCAGACTTTTAGCCTATTTCAACAGCTCCTTTTCAGAGGGTGTGTGGGCGTTGAGGTCCCCACGAAAGGAAGGGTTTCAGGGAGGAACACCCTGAGCAACCGTAATCACCAACTAATCCACCCGCACCCGTTTAATCAAAATAGCCATAACTTCGTTGGGCTGCCCCGTCGGTAACGGACGGTTCCAGTCGTTAGCTTCGGCGTAGGTGAGTTTGTATCGGCTAGGTTGGGCTAACACCTACCGATGGTGCCAAAGTATTAGGTTTTAGTTGAACATGCTGCATAGACAGCATTGAGTAACTCAAGACCGGGTTTTAGGCTTTCGTCAAGCGATAATGTGGGGAATCTCGTAGGTGTGCCCCCCAACAACTCCAATAGTGTTTGTTGTCATCAGATCTCATCTTTATCCACGCCAATTCTCGACGTATTGCCAACAACAAAGTCTGCTCACTCACAACGGCTCAATAAAATCCACAATTTCAGCCTCATCCTGCTCATTCACCCGCATCACCACCATCTCCCCAGACGAGACACCACTACCTACAATCGCAGCAACATTTACAAAGTGAGTCACCAGCACCGTCACCCCCGCTTTATCCTGGTTGTTAACCATAAACTCCCGCAGCTGCTGGGTCTGCTCAGGCCCCTGAGCCCGATCGCGAAAAAACGAATTTAACGCTGGCAACCGCTCAACCGGGGCAAGATCCATCAGCTCTGCTGTCTCAAGACAGCGACACCACGCACTGGAAAATACCTGCTCAACAGCGACATTGTTCTCCCGAAACACATCCCCCGTGCGTCTGGCCTGGTCACGTCCCGCCTCTGATAGATTGCGCTGTGTTGAGCAATCATCCAGCTGAAAATTGGCCGGGTCTCCGGTACCGGGTGCGATCGCATGACGCATCAGCACATAATAATGGGTCTCTGCCTGACGCAGCTGAGACCAAATATCCCCCTCAACTAACGCATCTGGAGCTGCGGGCGTCGGTTCCAGGATGGGCGCACTGGCAATGGATTGCGAATCCGCATCAGGAGCCGCAGACCGGGGCGCACAACTGACCAAACCTAAAACCAATAGGCCGACAAGGCATCGACGCTTGCCACTAAAAAGACTCATCATGAACCTCCGATAAAAACTGATAGCGTAATCCATGACAGCCCTATCAGACACAGATCTTGGATAACCGCTTGGATAACCGCCCCCACTACTGGCAGCTGCTGCCCTACATTCGTCGCCAGCAGGCAATCCTGATTCCAGCCTTTGTCTGCACCCTAGTCTTTACAGCCTATTGGCCGATTCTGGCCAAGCTGGGCGGGCTGGCCATCTCTACCCTGGTCCAGGGACAGGTGGCGGCCTTTGGTCGAGTGGCGGCTATTACCCTCATTGGTTTGCTGATCCAAAAGGCGGCTCAATATGGCCAGGACTCACTCATGGCTAAGGCGGCATTTCGGGTAGCCCACCAGCTGCGCACACGGGTCTATGGCCATCTCCAAACCCTCAGCCTTACCTATTTTGAACGGACTAAAACCGGCGATCTGGCCTATCGTCTCACCGAAGATGTGGATCGCATTGGCGAGGTGGTCTACAAACTGTTCCACGACTTTGTGCCCTCCGCCCTACAGCTGGTGGTCGTGTTTGGCTACATGATCTATCTCAACTGGCAGCTGACGGCCACAGCGCTGATCTTGATTCCGCTGTTGGCAGGATTGTCGGGCTGGTTTGGTGAGAAAATGTTGACCGCCGCCCGCCGCAGTCAGGATAAGGTGGCCGATCTCTCGTCTCAGGTGGCGGAAGTGTTTAGCGGCATTCGCCTGGTGCAGGCCTTTGCTGCAGAAGACTATGAGATTTCGCGGTTTTCTCAGGCTTCGGCGAATAATCGGGATGCTCGCTATTCGGTGGCGTGGCTCCAGGCAGTGCAGTTTCCGGTGGTGGGGTTTCTCTATGCGGGCATGATTGTTATTTTGCTGCTGGTGGGCACCTGGCAAATTAGCCTAGGTAATCTGGCCCGTGAGGGATTTGGCACCTATGTAATCAATGCGCTACTGCTGATCGACCCGGTCAATCATGTGATTCAAAATTTTAATGAATTTAAGCAGGGTGAAGCATCCATTGATCGGGTGCTAGAGCTTCTACATATCCAGCCTTCGGTCCAGGATAGGCCCGATGCAAACAGACTGCCAGCAGTGACCGGGCAGGTAGAATACCGCCAGGTGAGTTTTGCCTACGATGCCAATCAACCGGTGCTGCAGTCGGTGAGTCTGGTGGCCCACCCAGGCCAGTCCATCGCGCTGGTGGGTCTCTCAGGGGCAGGAAAAACCACATTAGTCAATCTGTTGCCACGCTTTTATGATGTGGCAACAGGAGAGATTTTGATTGATGGGGTCAATGTTCGAGACGTCACCTTGCAAAGCCTACGTCGTCAGATTGGGATTGTTCCCCAAGAGAATGTGCTGTTTTCGGGCACCATTGCTGAGAATATTGCCTTTGGCCATCGAAAAATTGATCTAGCTAAAGTGGAAGCGGCGGCGCGAGTGGCCAATGCCCACGAGTTTATTCGCCAATTTGCCCAGGGCTATCACACCTGGGTGGGAGAACGGGGGGTGAATTTGTCGGGAGGTCAGCGGCAGCGCCTTGCGATCGCACGAGCCATCCTCTTCGATCCTAAAATTCTTATTCTGGATGAAGCAACTTCTGCGCTGGATGCGGAGTCAGAAGCGCTAGTGCAGGAGGCATTAGAACGACTGATGCAAGGACGGACAGTATTTGTCATTGCCCATCGGTTAGCAACGGTCAGACGGTGCGATCTCATTCTAGTCATGGAAAAAGGTCACATCGCAGAATCCGGCACCCATGCTGAACTGCTGCAAAAATCAGGTCGCTATGCCAGTTTCTACACCAAACAGTTTCAGGTTTGAATGTAGTCCTAACCGCAACACATTTACAAAACTTTACCAATGTGTTGGATTTTGGTCTTTTCTACACGATGAATTCAGTGTTACTGGAAAAACTGACGAATTATCTGGTATTGGATCAATAGAAGGGTGTCCTTAGTTAAGGAATTTATGGCATTTAGTCGTTACCAGCTCATCAAAAAACTAGGCGGCGTGGGTGGCGCGCCCTTAGTCAACGATGGTGTGTATCAGAATAGGGCGATTTGGAGGAGTCAGACACTTCGCCAGCCATGTTCACGACGAAAAGCATTACGGTTTCTGGGGATTTCTACAGCCACCGCCATAGTCTCCGTAAACTGTAAGGGCTCATCAGCTGCGATCGCACCCACCGGAAAACCGCTCAAAAATCGAAAGTTAAAAACGGTAGAAATAGACGCTGAAGGCCAAATTATTGCAGAACCCCCGATCAACATTGCCTACTTTGACGAGCCTGTTCTCAGCCAAGCACTGCGTCAAGTGTTGCCGCTGCGCATGGTGAAGATACCAGCTGGCGAGTTTTTAATGGGTTCTCCATCCACCGAGTCCGACCGTGAAGAACAAGAAGGGCCGCAGCGTTCGATCCAGGTGCCTAGTTTTTACATGGGAGCCTTTGTGATTACCCAGCGACAGTACAAAAGCGTCATGGGGAATAATCCGTCATACTTTACAGACGATCAGGGAAAAGATGGCGCTAATCTTCCGGCAGAGCAAATTACCTGGCAGGATGCCGAGGCGTTTTGCCAACAGCTCAGCGAACTCACCGGGCGGACCTATCGGTTGCCAAGTGAAGCCGAGTGGGAGTATGCCTGTCGAGCCGGAACAACAACTCCATTTTGTTTTGGAGAGAAACTGACAACAGAAATTGCCAACTTCTTTGCAGATTTTTCCTTTACTGAAAACGTTGAGGAGAACTACCGTAACACGTCAGTGGCTGCTGATAGCTTTTGGCCAAATGCGTTTGGGCTATACAACATGCATGGCAATGTTTATGAATGGTGTGCAGATGACTACCACAATAGCTATGAAGGAGCCCCCAGCGATGCTAGCCTGTGGTTATCAAATGAAGCCAATGCATCTAAGGTTATGCGGGGTGGCTCATGGTTTAACGATACGCCCTTTTGTCGTTCGGCTTCCCGCGAAAAAAACAGCCAAACAGGGCTCAGTAATTCATTTGGATTTCGGGTAGTTTGCGAAGCGAGTAGCTAAACAAGGTCCCAAAACCTTTTTTCTACAGGCTGTCCTTATATCGCCAATGCCAGGGTTCGTTCTCTCCCGCCGGGTTCCCCTGGGGATAGGACAGTTCAAAGCCAAAGTTTTTGGCATATCGTCTTAGCCAGCGATAGCCATCTGTTTTTTCAAAGCTAGTATCCCAATCCGTGCTCTCGTCAGCATTTTTGTCGCCAATGGCTACGGCATAACCGCTGTGATAGTCGCTTTGCTGTAGCCATTGTCTAACATCTATATCTGTTCTCTCCTTAAGTCGCTGTCGCTGTTCAGACAAAGAGATATACCCTGCCAGGGGCAATAGCTCCACACCTTCGCTTTTAGCAGCAGCGACCATGCTCCAAAAGGCATCTACCGTTTCGGGTCTAGCTTGTATACTGCCATCATCGACAAGGGCCACTAAGTCATCTGGCTGGGCTTCGTCGTAGCCTTTGGGAGCTGCTGCTGTAACCGTGTCCCAGCGTCGGCTGATATTATAGGCGGCCCACTGGTAGCCCTTAACGCCAATCCCCACCATCAGCAGTATCGCGGTGATGACTCCCATCACTTTTAGAATCAGTCTCGGCGGGATTGGGGTGACAGCTTTTTTGGCAGGTATGGTGTCTACTGGCAGCCTGCCCCCCGCCGCAACATGGGTGGGCAGTTGACTATCTTGAGCGACTCGAATGCCGGTCATTGTTCTGTCAAAGGCTTTAAGCGCATCGACTGCAGTCGGATAGCGATGCTTAGGATTGGGCTCGATGAGTCGTTTGATAAAGGTTTCCAACGCTGGGCTAATCGTTTCATTTGCCCATTGCACTTGGCGGGTAAGGGGATGAATCTTTAATTTACGTGGATGAATCTCGCTCAGAGCTGCGATCGCAACCATACCAACAGAGTAAAGATCGCTGGCATAGCAGGGTTTGCCTTTTACTTGCTCAGGAGCCGTATAGCCACTGGGTCTTAGTCTGACCTTCGTTTTTCTTCGTCCATTATTGTCGATTTGGCTATTACTGAGTTCTTTTGCCCTCCCAAAGTCAATCAAAAAGATATCGCCGCTGCCCGTCTGACGAATTAGATGAGCAGGCTCAATATTACGATGGATCGTTCGATGCTGATGAGCCCAGGCTAGAACGCTCAAAACATCTTTTAATAGCTTGGTAACATAGCCTTCGTCTAGCGGTTTGCCGTCTCTGATTTCTTGCCTCAGACTGTGCCCCTGAATCAATTCCTGGGCCAGATAAAACTTGTTGCCCTGATTGAAGTAAGCCAGCAGCTTAGGAATACGAGAATGGTTGCCTATCTGTTCTAGAACGCTCGCGTCTTGCCGAAACATCTCTAGAATTTTAGGGTGTGTGTAGATAAATTCTTTAACGACACATTGAGATCGACTGGGCTGGTGATGATCGAGGGCTCGGTACGTAATCCCATAGTCGCCTTTCTCTAGAATTTCTAGCACTTCAAAACGATTTGCAAGCTTCATGGTGGGTCGGTTTTGGGGTCTGCGTCTACAAAGCGTTATGGCACTATTAAAGGTGTTAGATGATGCACTAATATTGTGCGTTGAACAGTATCAAAGACCCTCTAACCCATAGAATTCTTTTAGTCTCCAACGATAGCGATCGCAGGTTAAGGTTTTCCTTGATAAATCCTAGATTTCTAAATGGAGCACTGAGTTAAGCAGTTATTTATAGAGGGCTATTGTCCATGGTTGGTCGCTATAAGCATGTATTCCCATTAGCATTGGTCGCAGCTGTTGTTACTGTGACAGATGCGGTTAACCAACCACTGCAGGCACAGCCTAGCCCCACCATTATCTGCAGGTATGACCCCAGCACTGGCGCGCCAAACCCCCTAGGAATGCGGACGTTTATTACGTTGACTGAAACCGATGGGACAACTGAGGCGGCCTATCAGCAGCTGGGTTCTTTTGTACCTGGCCCCGTAGAAGCCATATTTACTTCGGAGCGAGCACTCATTTTTCCAAATCAACCTATTGATAAGGTGCGTCAGCTGCTGCTATCTGACAATACTTACTATCGAGAGCTGGTTGGGTTTGACGATCCAGATGGGTTTGCTGCCGTCAACAATACGCTGATCTGTCGCGCTGATGCGGTGGATGCTCGTCCAGAGCCACGTCCGGCGGCTTCGGCAGAACTGCCCGATCTAGGCAATGATGGTCCCCGTTCAGAGCTACCTACTTTAGATAGTCCGTCTCCCGCTCGCCCAACCAACGGGTCTACAGAGGTTTCCACACCCCCTACGTTTTACGACACGATTGCTGGGCTAGCCGATGGTAACTATCGATATGTGTCGGGTCCAGCAGACGATCGAGCCTATTCTGAACAAGAATTGCTGAGTCGCGGTGGCGTTCTGTTTGTCTTTCGTAAGACGGGGGATGAAATTATGGGCTCCTATGGCTACATTGATGGTGAAGCCATCTGTGTTGCCGGTCGAGTCAGTGGTAATACGGTGAGTGGTCAGGCTTATCCCTACGATGGTGTTGCCCGTGAACTGGCTGAGGAGTTTGCGTTTTGGGGACCGGCTACTTTTCTGAGGGTTCGCCGTACCCAAGGGCCTGAAGGCAATCGCTATTTCGGTAGTGCGGCCCTGGAACTGAATGATTTTTCGCGCATTAATGCGGGGTCTTCTTTACCACCCAGTAGCTGTCAATAACCAATTCGGCTTCTATATCAGCGACGGCTACCCAATTTAGATTGGGGGTCAATCCCCCTTTTTCGTTAACGCTACCAACTGGTCGAGACTGTGTTGCATCTGGTGGAGAACCTGGTCATAGCACTGTTGTACATAGCTATGATCTTTGGCGGCGTCTCGCCCCGTATGTTCAAAAATAATCGGAGAACATACACGGGTGTGAATTTGATGAGGCCATGGAACGTGGGGTAGAGGACCGATGCCAATGCCCCAGGGTAACCCCAGATAGATAGGGAAGACTTCTGGATCAATGCCTTGAAACCAGGGCAGCAGCCTCTGCTGGTTAAGCCACTGGACTTGTTTATAGCAGTCTCCTAATACGATAAATGTATCGTGAGCGCCTGAGGAGATCACCGGCACAATGGGCACTCGCTCTCGCAGAGCGAGTTTGATAAATCCGGTCCGCCCCGCCAACTGAATTTGGTGGCGCTGCTGATGGGGGCGGAAAACATCTTGGGCACCGCCGGGAAAGACCAGCACACTGGCTCCCCGCTGGAGCGCTGCGATCGCATATTTTGGCTGAGCCGGCACCGCCCCACACTGCGCTGCCATCTGGGCCACCTCAGGATTCATCTGCCAAACTTTGGTATGCATGAGGCCATACATGGGCCGCTCATAGCCAAAGCGACGAAACCAGTCCACCATTAGCATCAATAGATCAGGAGCAGCCAGTCCACCATTGTGAGACCCTACAAAAAGGGCCTGTTTAGGTACATGGTGCCAGCCGTCAGTGCAGGTTCGAAAGTAATGCTCATAAAACCATTCCCACTTAGGCATAAACGAGGCAATGATCTTAGGATCACGCTGTGCCAGTGCTGTTTCGACTGGATAACGGCTACTGGTCATGGACTAACTCCAATTAGGGCAGCCCTCAGCCTATCGAAGATTGGGAGACAAGACTTATCAAGATTTGATAGATGGGCAAAAAAGTCCTGAGTGGCCCCAATTTACTTGGGATATTGAAATGCCTGCGCCCGCAAAACGCCCGCAAAACGCCCTACCTACAAAAAGGGCCCCCATCGAAATGGGAGCCGCAGTAAGCGTTATTCCTTAATGACCTAATTGTGCCAGTGAACGCTGGGCTAGGTTGTGACGATGATCATGCCCTAGTCGTGTTTAAGTTCATATCCCAGAGCTGATCTGTTCGGTATCGGTTTTGTCGAAAGCTTGTAGAGAGGTTTGATTTCCTAGATTTGACTTCCTAGAAAAGACTTACCATAGAAACACTAGCGCAGTGAATACGACGTTAGTGCAGATATGTCTTTCCGAACTACCCCATGCAATTTCTCGATCGTTTGCTAGGCCGTAATCCTGATGCTGTTAAAGCGAATGTAGAAATCTACACATGGCAAACCTGTCCCTACTGCATTCGTGCCAAGCTGCTGCTGTGGTGGAAAGGGGTGACCTTTAGCGAATATAAAATTGATGGGGACGAAGCGGCCCGCACCGCCATGGCTGAGCGCTCAAACCAGCGTCGCAGCGTGCCTCAAATTTTTATCAACGACCGCCACATTGGTGGGTGCGACGATCTCTACGCCCTCGATAGTCGTGGTCAGCTAGATCCATTACTCACCCAGGTCGGGTAAGGAAAGTGGCCATGATTGGACACTGCATCATCGGGGCACATAGGACTCAAACTACTTGAATGAGCAAATTGGCAGATTTTCGCATCGGCTGTGCCGTTTGGGCCTACAAGGAATGGCTAGGAGATTTTTACCCCACAGGTAGTCGCCCCACCAATTTTTTGCGCCTATACGGTGAACGCATGACCTGCGTTGAGGGCAACACTACCTTTTATTCCATTCCGACACCCGAGACAGTCCAGCGCTGGGCTGACAATACGCCTGATACATTTCGGTTTTGCCCCAAGCTGCCGCGCACCGTTACCCATGGGACCGAGCTGATGCAACAGTTATCAACTGCGCTAGATTTTCTAACACTCATGCAAGGATTAGGGTCAAAGTTGGGGCCAATTTTTGCCCAGCTGCCGCCAAGATATAGCCCTAAATTATTTTCTGATCTGTCAAAATTTGTAGCGAGTTGGCCCCATCAGAAAAGTCCTTTGGCATTGGAAGTCCGTCATTTAGATTGGTTTAAACCTCCCCAATCGGACCCGTTAAATGCGTTATTGGCTCGGTTTGGGGTGGGTCGAGTGTTGCTCGATACTCGCCCGATTTATACCTGGAGCAATCCAGCCGAAGATCCGCAGCTGCGCTCAGAACGCAAGAAGCCTCGGGTGCCTTTGTTGCCCGTTGTGACGGCCCCCTTTGTGTTAGTACGTTATATCAGCCATCCAGACCTAGCGCGCAACTATGATTTTTTGGCTGAGTGGGTGCAGTATGTAGGCGAGTGGCTGGCCCAGGGACGCTCGGTTTATTTTTTTGTGCATTGTCCTAATGAAGCAAAGTCACCTGCGATCGCACGTTATTTCCAAGAACAGCTAGAAAAAGCAGGCGTTGAAGTGCCGCCCTTACCCTGGTCGTCTATTCAAGCACCACCGCAACAGCTGGGATTGTTTTAGACGTCGTTATTCCAATGCTGGGTGAATAAAACAATTAAAAAACGTCAGCTCGGCGTTAAAAAACAGCATCAGAGCGAGTTCTAGTCATAAAAAATCCTTGAGTACCAGCTTGAATACTGGGCGTTCATGTCCATCGTTCTAAATTGGACCCAGTCAGTGCCCGTATGTCACCATAAATTTTCTCGAAAAAACGTAGCTTTTCAAGTTATTACAACTCTTTACATCTGGTTCCGGTTTTCTGGCAGACTCAAATATGTCACTGTTATCTGAAACGTTCACAAGGCAATAGTTTTCACGATTATCACGATGTAGACCAGCACTACACCGGATCTAAAAAACTTAAAGCTGTCTATGCATAGCTCTCATATACAGCCGAAGGTTGCCAAATCAAAGCGTTGCCGTTCTAGACGGTGGAGTGTACCAAAGTTTTTCAATAAAGGAACGTATTGCCAAATCCATGATTAACAACACTTTATTTCGCCCTGCAGCAATAAAGGCTAACAGAAAGAAATTTAATCCTGAAGGCTTTGATCTAGCCGCAGCCGTAAAGAAGCAAAAGGCTGCTGACGTCGCCAAAGCAGCAACGCCCCCAACGGCTGATTTCGATGTCCAGAAAAATTATATCAATGCATTTTCTGGGAATCAGCCAGTAGAGCTAATTAGCACAAATTCTGTTACAGACCTAGATATCGTCATTCGTGCTGCCTATAAACAAGTGTTTGGCAATGCTCACCTAATGGAAAGTGAGCGCTCGGTGGTCGCAGAATCTCAGTTTCGTAGAGGCGAAATTACGGTACTAGAATTTGTTCGTCAGCTGGCTAAATCGGATCGCTATCGCTCTGTATTTTTTGAAAACTGTTCTAATCTAAGAGCAGTTGAATTAAACTTCAAGCATTTACTGGGTCGGGCCCCTGAAAATAATGCAGAGGTCTCCAAGCATATTCAGATCTTGGCTGAGGCTGGTTTTGAAGCCGAGATTGATTCGTATCTAGATAGTGACGAATATTTCCAGCATTTTGGAACAGATTTAGTACCTTATTATCGCGGTCATCAAACCCAGACCGGCAAGTCAGTGTCTGGATTTACCCATTCGTCCCAGCTGGTAAAAGGGGCGTCCAGCAGCGATAAATCCATTGAGAGTAGTACAGCCCCCCAAATTCAAGCAGGTTTATTAGGTGGCGCACCCACTAAGATTAAGCCTCTGGCAACGCTACCTCTGCCTACGCCAGTTATTCCACCCCAGGAGTATAAGCCACCAGCCAGGGTGCTTACTAAGAGCGACTTTATCCCTGTCTATAAGTCGGCAGGATTTTTGGCAGAGCCCGTCACCCCCAGTGAATGGGTCCAGCAGTACAACGCCAAGGCAGCCGCAGCCACCTTCCCCGCAGCGCGGGCTAGCCAGCCAGTCAAGCTCTATGGGGGTGCGTCTGGCGAAGACCTAGAGATTGTTATACGGGCAGCTTACAAGCAGGTGTTTGGTAACGTTCACCTGATGGAAAGTCAGCGCATGTTAACGGCTGAGTCACAGTTTAAGGACGGCGCTCTAAATGTTAAAGAGTTTGTCCAGGCCTTGGCCAAGTCAGATGCCTATCGTGCTCTGTTCTTTGAGAGCTGCTCCAATGTTAGAGCCATCGAGTTGAACTTTAAGCATTTGCTGGGTCGTGCTCCTGACAACTTTAAGGAGGTCTCCAAACATCTTGGTATTTTGGCTGAGGGGGGTCTAGACGCTGAAATTAACTCTTACTTTGAACATCCGGAGTATGACGAGAACTTTGGCACTGATACGGTTCCCTACTATGTGGCCTACGCCACCCAGACCGGTAAGAATGTGGCTGGATATAACCGCATCTTTGAATTGGTGAAGGGACTGTCCAGTAGCGATCGCACCATTGCTGAGTCCGTTACAACCAGCCAACGATCTCAACTGCAAACAGCCCTACTCAAGCAATTTCAGACAAAGACAGAAAATGTCTTTAATCCCAAGGGATTTGACCTAGCCAAAGCCATCGGTGCAGAGGTGGTCATTGCCAAACTAGACAAGGGCTCACCGGCCCTCACCACGGCCTACACCGAATCATTTGCTGACCAGCAGCCATTGGAACTAGTAGCTGGTGACACCACTGGCCAAATCGACCTAGTGATTGAGGCAGCTTACAAGCAGGTATTTGGTAACGCCCACCTAATGGAGAGTGAGCGCTTCCCCGTAGCTGAGTCAGAGTTACGCAATGGTGACATCACCGTTCTAGAATTTGTTCGTGCCCTAGCCAAATCAGACCGCTATCGTACTCTGTTCTATGAGCGTTGCACTAACCTCAAAACAGTCGAGCTGAACTTCAAGCATCTGTTAGGTCGTGCCCCCGAGAATGGTGCAGAAATCTCAAAGCATATTCAAATCTTGGCAGAGCAAGGATTTTACGATGAGATTGACTCGTATCTGGACAGCGATGAATACTTCGAGACCTTTGGGGCCAATATCGTGCCCTACTTCCGGGGTTATCAAACCCAAACGGGTAAGAGCATGGCCAGCTATACCCACTCTTTCCAATTACTGCGCGGCGCATCCAGCAGCGATAAGCAGCTGAGCCAGTACGGGGGTGCAGCCGTTGATCAGGCTATCCTTAGCAACAAGTTTAGCCGTATTCCCAATATTGCAGAACAGACTTTACCTGTGGCGGACATTGTTCGTCCGAAGACTCAACCGACGACTCAAGTAACCACACCCGATTATGCCTTTGGCCTTGATGCCACCAGTCCCCTATCTGCTGTTGAGCGCACAGTTATTTGGCAGGGTCAGTACAATGTCCTAGCCAATATGGACCCTGTCAAACTGGTACCCGGAGCATCGGACGATGATGTCAACCTGGTCATCAGGGCCATATACAAACAGGTGTTGGGTAATGCCCACGTCATGGATAGTGAACGGCTCATCAGTGCTGAATCCCAGCTACGCAATGGCGACTTGACTGTACGCGGCTTTGTACGTGTATTGGCTAAGTCAGACCTATACAAGGCCCGTTTTATTGATAATGCACCTCGCTATCGCTGTCATGAGCTGAACTTTAAGCATCTGCTGGGCCGAGCTCCCGAAAGTTATGACGAGACCGTGTACCACAGTGCCTTGGTGGACAACCAGGGTTACGATGCTGACATTGATGCCTACATTGACAGTGAAGAGTATCAGGCAGCCTTTGGTGAGAATGTAGTGCCCTACTACCGTGGCTATAAGACACAGACCGGGAAGAATCTGTTGGGCTATGTCAACATGTTTGACATGCTCACGAGTGTTTCTACTAGCGATAAGGCAGGACCCACAACGGCTCGTGTGGAGAAGCGTCTTTCCTATGAAAATCCGCTCAAGGTACAGCCTGTGACTGATGGGAATCTATTGATTCAAAAGCTCTTTGGCCTGGTCTAAGCATCAGCCATTGTTCTGTCTCTAACAGGTCTGTCGCTTGCGCCTAAAAAAGCCTCCCAAAGTCCTTGTTATATAGGAAATTGGGGGGCTTTCATTATCCAAAAGACAAGCTCTAGCTTGTTAAGGCTTTCCATAGTTTTAGCAATATCTGATTCAGTACAAAATTAGCGATACTCACAGAAAGTTGGGTATATTTTGCTCTGCAAATTCTTGCTTGGATAGGGTTCTAAAAAATTTCAAAAAAAAGGGGACTCAATCGTCCCCCGAGGTTCCTTGAAACAAAACTTGTATGTCACGGCTATTGTACAGATGAATCTCCATTCTCCACTACTCAATTTGCTTGTTTTTTAGAGTTTTTCATCTATTTGTAAGATTTTCCAAAAAGATGTGTGGCTTTCCCTAATATCTCTATTGAAAGCTTCAGGGAACTAATGTGAGGTGCCCTGTCTCATAGAGATTTTTTTAGATGAGTGCAGAATTAGCGGAGATACTATGGGACCGTCGCTGAGCTGCCAAGTCAATGGCTAAGTTGATGGCGGCTACCATACTGTCGGGCCGAGCTAGTCCCCGACCGGCGATGTCAAAAGCAGTGCCATGGTCGGGGGAGGTGCGAATAAAGGGCAGGCCAATGGTAGTGTTAACAGCCTGATCAAAGGCCAACATTTTGACAGGAATTAACCCCTGGTCGTGATACAGAGCTAAGTAGCCATGGTGGGCTGGCCGGTCAGCCTGGTGCCAAGCCAGAGCCGGACTCACCCAAAGGGTATCAGGAGGAACAGGGCCATCTAAGGTAACTTTGGGAAAGCGTCTTCGTTGCTGATTAAGCCAAGGAATCAGCCAGTCGACTTCTTCGTTGCCTAGTTGACCTTGTTCACCACTGTGGGGATTTAAACCTGCGATCGCAATCCTGGGCTGATCTATGCCAAAGTCCTGCTCTAAACATGTCAACAACAGCTCCAGCTTCAGCGTCATCACTTCCGGCGTTAGAGCATCAGGCACCTGGCGCAGAGGAATATGTGTGGTCGCTAACAGCGTGCGCATGGTCCAATCAGTCATCGGAGAGCGGGCCACAAACAACATGCCAAACCGTTTAACTTCAGCCATCTCTGCCAGCAGTTCGGTCTGACCAGGATAGTAATGCCCTGCGGCCAACCAGGCTGATTTAGCAATAGGAGCCGTAACCACACCGTCATAACCGTCTTTAAGACAGTAATTAATAGCCGTTTGCAAGCTCCGAAAACTTAGATCGCCACTGGCAGCATCCCCCTGCCCCAGACGAATCGTTTGGTCTGTCCCCAACGGCACATCAATGATTGGATAGTCTGCCACCGGTAAATTCAGCCTTTGGCTACAGGCAATCAGCTGCTGCCGATTGCCCACCAGTGTGAGTGCGGCCGTCTGCGCTACCAGGGGCAAGGCCTTCAGCACAACCTCTGGGCCAATCCCAGCCATATCCCCCAATGTGACTAATAACTTGGGTGGTTTAACGACGTTCATGCTATCTATCTCCCGACTCCTTGTTCCCCAACCATAAAGCAAAGTGCTAGCGTTAATAGGTCGCTACCGTCAGTCTTGCCCATGGCATTTAAACCCGTCTTGATGCGCCTAGTTACAGCCGCTGCTCTCATAGCACTGATCGGCTGTACTTCCAAGACTGATTCAGCTGCGGTGCCAGAACCTGAAGGGCAGCCCGAGCAGGCAGAAGCGTCTCCTAGCAAGGCTGAAATTGAAGCCGCTGAAGCAGATTGGAGAGAGCGTCAGGATGGAGTCAATCAGGTTTTATCCTCCATGGATCGGCCTACATTTATTGGAGAATCGCCCACTAGAGGTAACCCTGACGCTGAAGTGGTCGTGGTCAAGTTCTCTGATTTTGAATGTCCGTTTTGCGCCGTTACAGCGGTCCATATGAAGGATCTGGTGGAAGAGCGAGGGGAGGAGGTTCTGTATGTGTATAAGCATTTTCCCCTCAAAAGTATTCATCCAGAGGCAGAGCCCGCCTCCAAAGCCTCATGGGCCGCTGCCCAGCAGGATCAGTTTTGGATATACCACAATGGGCTCTTTGCCAATCAAGATCGATTAGGGGACGATTTGTATGTAGAACTCGCTGAGCAAATTGGGTTAGATATGGACCAGTTTAATCGCGATCGCACCAGTGATGCAGCCCAAGCTGCTGTAGATGCAGATCTTGACCTAGCCATCAAACTCAACCTAAATAGTACCCCTAGTGTTTTGATGGGCGGTTTACTAATACCGGCTGGTGTCCCCCCAGAAAGCTTTGGCGACCTGCTGGATAATCTAAAGGCAACACCCGCACCCTAGGGGAGATAATTTATAAGGTGGGCATTTCCCACGATTCTCATGACGTGTAATCTACCAGCACTTCACCATGTCTGATTCTCATCGGCCCAAAATTATTGTCATTGACGACGACCCCACTGGCTCCCAGACGGTCCATAGTTGTTTGCTGTTGTTGAAGTGGGATGTCGCGACTCTCAAACAGGGGCTCTTAGATCAGTCTCCTATTTTCTTTATTCTTGCCAACACTCGCTCTTTGACTCCTGCAGAAGCCGAGCGGACAACCCGTGAAGTTTGTCACAACCTCAAACAGGCGATCGTTGAAACCAATACCCACGAGTACTTGGTGGTGAGTCGTTCGGATTCTACCTTACGAGGACACTATCCAATTGAAACAGACGTGATCGCGTCAGAATTAGGTCCTTTTGATGCCCATTTTATGGTGCCAGCCTTTTTTGAAGCAGGACGTGTCACCCTTGATAGCACCCACTACATTGAGGCCGATGGCGTGCGCACCCCTGTACATAAAACCGAGTTTGCTAGGGACTCTGTGTTTGGTTATAGCTACAGCTATCTGCCTGACTATGTCGCCGAAAAAACATCTGGCAAAATTGTTGCTGAGCAGGTAGAACGGTTTACTCTAGAGACAATTCGACAGAGCACTGCAGATCGTCTAATGGCGCTGAGCGACAATGTATGTGTAGCTGTCGATGCCCAAAAGCAGACGGATTTAGACCAGTTCTCCCAAGAGTTGCTAGCTGCAGCTGCTAATGGTAAAAAATTTCTCTTTCGGAGTGCAGCCAGTTTGCTGACATCCCTGGCAAATCTGCCTGCTCAGCCCATCGCCCCCGCTGAGATGGCACGCTACACTCGCAATAGTAAACCAGGTGTCATTCTAGTTGGCTCCCATGTCAAGAAAACAACGCTGCAGCTAGAGCATCTTTTACAACAATCAAATGTTGTGGGCTTAGAGGTCGATGTCTCTCGTCTAAACGACAATCTCAGTCAAGCTGATGCCATCGTTGCTGAAATTTTAGCTCAGGTGCAAATCATCTATCAGCAAGGACAAACAGCCGTCGTCTACACCAGTCGCCAAGAACTTACATTTGCGGATGTTATAAATCGTCTGGCCTTTGGTGAAGCTGTTTCCAAGCTGCTGATGGATATCGTTCGCGGATTACCTACCGATCTGGGCTTCCTGATTAGCAAGGGAGGCATCACATCTAACGATACCCTGAGTAAAGGCCTTGCTCTAACCTCTGCCCGTCTGCTGGGGCAGGTGATTCCAGGGGTTTCGGTAGTTACGACTGGAGCTGATCACCCCCAGTTTCCTAACTTACCTGTGGTGCTATTTCCTGGTAACGTCGGTGGCAATGACGCTGTAGCCGCTGCCTATAAGCGCATGGCCTCTGAGCTTTGATCTCTGAGATTACCCACGACCGACATTCTCCAGTTTGAGTTCTGATAGCAGATCGGTTAAGCGATCGCACTTGGCCTCGTAGGTCTCTGCACAAAAATGACAGACAGCTTCGGCAGGCTCACGTTTGTTAATCATGTCCTGTAGCTCATCTTCTCCCAATAGCTTTAGGGCCGATAGCATGCGCTGACCATCACAGGGACAGGAAAACCGCAGAAGCTGACGTTCTGGGAAAATCTTTAGCCCCATGTCTCCAACTAGGTCTTCAAAAATTTGAGGCAGGGTTTGCTTTGAGCGCAGCAAGGGGGTGAACCCTGTCAGGGAGGCCAAACGGGACTCTAAGGTGGAAATCAGCTGTTCATCATTAGAGACTTTGGGCAATATCTGCAGCAGCAAGCCACCCGCTGCCTCTACTCCATTTTGGTCAACAAATACGCCCAAGACCAGGGCAGAGGGCGTTTGTTCTGACGTGGCCAGGTACTGTGTAAGATCTTCTCCAATCTCTCCCGAGACAAGCTCAACCGTACTAGAGTAAGGATAGCCCAGACCGGCATCCCGAACGACATAGAGGTAGCCATTACGTCCCACAGCTGCGCCTACATCCAGCTTGCCCTGGGCATTGGGAGGTAGCTCCACCGATGGGGCAGACACATAGCCACGAACGCTGCCGTCTAACCGTGCATCGACTAACAGGCCTCCGAGGGGACCATCGCCCTGAATTTGGATATTAATCCGTGAGTCTGCTCGCTTCATATTAGAAACTAGCAATGCCCCAGCGGTTAACGTTCTGCCTAGGGCGGCTGTGGCTACGTAGGAAAGCTTGTGGCGAGTTCTGGCTTCTTCGACTAATCGGGTGGTGATGGCTCCAACAACTCGAATACCGCCATCTGCTGCTACTGCTCGAATGAGCTGATCCGCCATAGTTTTACTGTGTTCTTTATAGATGTGAATACACGGTTGCTAATCTACAAGATAAATCACGCTAATCCTGAGCACAATGTATCCCAAATTCTCAGATTAAATTCTCTTGAAGATCTAGCAACGTCCTGAATGCTTACTATTGTAGTAGTGGTAGAGCCGTCGCGTCAGGTTGTCGGTTATTCACGGTGCCATCACTGGTTCTATTGTTAGAAAGTACAACTAACGACATGTTTGGAATTTATCAGCAAAGTACCCTACGGATTGAAATTGATGCGACGATTGCACAATTACGGCAGAGTTTGACTCAGCCTGAGCAGCTACGCCAGTGG
>JBCDFI010000035.1:0-18700 GCA_039178155.1 Cyanobacteria bacterium P01_H01_bin.105 | reverse complement strand
TTGGGTATAGGCTTTACCTTTGATCGTTGGTCGGCAGGTGTTTTAGCACTGAGCCTTAATTCAGCCGCCTACGTTGCCGAAATCGTTCGAGGTGGCATCCAGTCAATTGATCGCGGACAGTGGGAAGCCGCCTCATCAATGGGGCTTAATGCAATCCAAACACTACGCTACATTGTTCTACCCCAAGCACTACGCCGCATGATTCCGCCTTTGGGCAACGAGTTCACTACGTTGCTCAAGGACACGAGCTTAGTCGCCGTCATTGGCCTAGAAGAATTGTTTCGTCGCGGGCAGCTAACTGTCGCCACTAACTTTCGTGCATTTGAGATATACACAGCCATTGGCCTTGTATATTTAGCTCTCAATCTTATGTTCTCCCAAGGATTTACTTGGTTAGAGCGTTGGACCGATCCAGCTGAAAAGGCCAAACGAGGAGCCTAAGGGGTAGCAGACTCTGGACAGGGTGGGCATCTAACCGAACTATTTTCGCCTTTTTGAGGATCGATGGTTACTCCCCGGTGGTGTGCGATGGGCACCAAAATATTTTTCACTCCGATAACGTAACCAAACTCGCAGCTGCTGTGGAATTTTTTCCTTCTGCACTTTTGAAAGTTGGTTGTACAACTTTAAAGCGCGTTCCCGCTCACGACGGCAGGCAGCATTGTTATGAGCATCCCATAGCTTTTTAGCCAAGCGAATACGGCGACAGGTTTCTTTAATCAGAGCATCACCCTGAAGAGGCTGATCGGGCATAGGAAGCACGTTGAAAGTAAACGGACTGTCACAGCATGAATTGTCGATTTTGGCTGAGCGTGGCAACCTCATAACTAGGGGGTTAATGCGTTCGAGCCTCTGTCTGTCACATGTGACCAATACTATAAGTATGCATAATCATGGCTGGGGAATGTGCGACTGCTCGGTAGAGACGTCGCCTAAAAAACTGAGAGTGTTAGCCATTGCCTTGGTAATGGTAGCCGGGTTTTCGATGGTAGAGCTGAGGGTAAGTCATCACAGCCATAGTCTCTCTCTAGTGGCGGATGCGGGGCATATGATTGCAGATGTGTTTGCGATCGCAATGTCTCTTCTCGCTGTATGGATTGCCAGCTGGCCTCCATCCCCCAAAGCCCCATTTGGCTATCGACGAGTAGAGATTTTAGCCGCGCTGGTCAACGGTATTGGCTTATTGCTAATTGCGGGCTGGATTGGTCAAGAAGCTATTGAACACCTAAAGACACCACCCGATGAAATTTTGACGACACCCATGGCGCTAACTGCTCTCGGTGGTCTGAGTATTCATGGCATCAATGCCGTTTTACTCCATCAGCATACTGAAGATGATTTAAACTTGCGCGGGGCTTTTTTACATACTCTCACTGATGCATTGAGCTGTTTGGGTGTCTTGTTTGTAGCGGCAGCTGTACATTGGTTTGAGTGGCAATGGGCAGATGGTATCGTCAGTATTGCGATCGCGCTTTTGATTTTCGCTGGAGCCCTACCGCTTATCCACCAGAGCCTCAATATTTTGCTGGAGCAAACACCTGACAGCATCAGCCCCGCAGATGTTGAACACCATCTGCTTACCTTTGGAAACATCACGCAAGTTAACCAGCTACGCATTTGGACCATTGCGCCCGGACAAACTCACCTCACGGCCAATCTCACTGTTATTGGTAAACCCAACCGTCGCGATCTGCTGTTAAGCCGACTTCAAAGTTCACTCCGCGATGAATTCGATATTAACGAAATCACACTACAAATGAAGTCTGCATCAGCGGTTGTCCTATCAACACTGCCCAATACTAAAATACGAAAGCTAATTCAGACCGGTACTACCGATCTAGACAGCATTGTCCCTGCCGAAACTGAATCGAATGCAAGTCGCCTCTTGGAACGTTAACTCTGTCCGTACTCGCCTTAACCATGTAACCAACTGGCTTAGAGACAACCCAGATGTGGATGTGTTGTGTCTTCAAGAAACAAAAGTCGTCGATACCGACTTCCCTAAAGCTCCCTTTGAGGACCTGAATTATCACACGTATATATACGGTCAAAAAGCGTACAACGGCGTTGCTTTGATTAGTCAAGCACCCTTAGAAGATGTGCGCATGGGCTTTGGAGCCATCTTGGATAAAGCAACTGTCGGAACTCTAGACGATCAGAAACGCGTGATCAGCGGAGTACTCGACGGAGTGCGAATTCTTAACCTATACGTACCTAACGGATCCTCAATTGGCAGTGAAAAATATGAGTACAAACTCCGTTGGCTGTCTCTACTCAAGCAGTACCTGGGCAAAACATTAGAAGAAACTACCAAGCTCAACGTCTGTGGTGACTTTAATATCGCATTAGAAAACAAAGATATTTACACCGATGAAAAGCGAGATAAACACATCATGTCCTCTCCGAAAGAGCGAGAAACCTTGAGGGATGTGCTGGCAGTTGGTCGTAGTCCACAAGAACGAGAAGAACTTACCGATGTACTTACCCTGGGTTTAGCCGATGCTTTTCGTAAGTTTATTGATGAAGGTGGGCATTTCAGCTGGTGGGATTATCGAGCAGCCTCGTTCCGACGCAATATGGGTTGGAGGATTGACCACCATTACCTAACCCCTGAACTTTATCAGCAAGCCACACGCTGCTGGATCGATATCGGACCGCGCAAACTAGAGAAACCCAGCGATCATGCCCCAGTAATCGTTGAATATTAAGTCGCCGCACACGGGTACTTGATATAACAAGAGACCCGGAAGTCAGATAATACAAGGCATGATAAGCTTAATATAAGGGTAATCTCATATCTTTATGCGTTCTCTTTAAAGAACGATCTGCGTAGCTCCCTTGCAGAGAGGCCCGACCATCTATACGGTTTTTGAGTGCCTTGTGAATACTTTACTAGTCGGCCCCAATTGCCCAGTCCTAGATCCACCAGAGTTAGAAACGGCTCTTTACTTCTTGGCAATCTTTACAAACTTAGAAGACGAGTTTAATCGGATTGATTTGGTTAACACAGATTTATTCGATTTAAACCATCCCGAGACAGCTCAACGACTTGACCTACCCGGTGCAATTCGAGCTATTAAAAGCAAGAGTCAGTTAGCTAAAAATATTCTTCAATGGGTGGAGCAGAATCAGTACAGCCTCCACAGCGAAGAACTAGCACCAACCAAAGAAGCTTCAGTCATTTCAGCATCACCTGAACTAGTTATTGAAACTGAGGACATAGTAGAGCGTCGTGAGTTTTAGGAAAGTCTTGCTTGAAGCCTGAACTGCAAAGCAACTTATTTTTCAAAACTGCAGAGTCCAGGACCAGCCTTTTCGATCAGACCATAAATCATTCCAGAGGTGGAATGGTTCACAGCACAGCTACCTTGGTGATCAATTACAATGACACCACCCAGTCCATCAACTTTACGTACTAGATAATCAATACCAGCAGTAGCAGCAGCAGGAGCTGCCATTTCTTGGAAGTAGACAAAATTTGAGATCATTTTGCAGAGTACAGTTCTCTGAAATTGCTCACCGTACCCTGTAGCTGATACTGCACAAGTTTCGTTATCAGCAAACACCCCTGCACCAATAATTGGACTATCACCTACCCGGCCCCAACGCTTGTTCACAATACCTCCAGTAGACGTAGCCGCAGCTAAATTGCCATTCATATCCCAGGCTACTGCTCCAATAGTGCCAAGTTTCTTAGGTGGAGAAGCATCTTCATGATCGAGCATCATACCCCCAAGTTTCTGGGCTTCTCGCCACTGACGAACTCGATGCTCAACAAAAAAATAATCATCCGGCATACGCCGCATATTGCACAGTTTTGCGAACTCCTGGGCTCCCTTTCCCATCAACATAACGTGCTCACTTTTTTCCAGCACTTGTCGAGCCAACTTTATAGGGTTTCGAATAGTGGTAACTCCAGCAATGGAACCAGCATCGAGGGTAGCACCATCCATAATGGCAGCATCCATCTCTACTTCACCATATTCATTCAGCACAGAACCACGTCCAGCATTATAGAGGGGATCATCTTCTAGCTCAGCAGCACAATATTCAACTGCGTTTAGGGCAGTGCCCCCTTTTTCTAGAATATGACGTCCCCCTTCCAAAATACGGTGAACACTATCCATGATTTCTGAGCCGTTTCCCTCTCGTTGTAGATGCTCCAATGAACCTGCACCGCCATGGATGATAAGAGAAAAACTGTCTTTCATGAGAATTCGCAAAACCTGAAGAAGCTGAGGAATATCATTATGACATTCGTGTTGTAGCTAAGTGATAATCTCCGCTGACGTGGTTGCTGTATTTTTTTGTAAATGTTGTAACCAACGCGTGCTGGAATCTCTGCTTGATTAGACATGAGACATGAATCACTCACACCATCAAAATTTGACGATTTTAGTGGGTTAGCCTGTAGCAATTTCAGAAACTAAACATCTTTCAAATTATCTATGAGATTACTGTGCATCACCGATCCTAAGACCCATCCCTCCTTTGACACTACCATCAGCCTCTACAAAGCATTTGCTAACCATAAAGCTATCGACTTTTTTCACGCTTCGGTATCTAGTATCGACAACTCAGGGCAATTTAGGGGTGTTCATGTTTCTGATGCTTTGAATGACGATGACTTTACCAGGCTAGATGATCAATCATATGAGTTGATAGGCCCCTCTGAGTTAGATTTAGTGTTTTGTCGAGCCGATGAACCTGTACCATTAGACTTCTTTCAAAATCTCGGCCAGCTAGAAAGCAAGGTTCGTTTTGTTAATCGACCCTCTCAGATTGCTTATACCAGGCGTAAAGACTTTCTAGAAGAGCACGGGAGAGAGTATTTACCGGAACATATTTTTTCATCTTCTTATTCAGAGATAAAAGATTTTTTTCAGAGGTGTAATCCCATTGTTGCCAAAATGAATGTTAGCTATGGCGGTAGTGGGGTTTTTAAAATTTGGCAAGATGAACATCATATATATACAGACAATGTCAAAGAAGGCCTTATAAAGTATTCCTCTTTAAAAGATGTTGTTGATCATTTAACTGATATTGATACAGACAACAGCTATGAGTTTGTTCAATATCTTCAAAATATTGACGAAGGAGATAAACGAGTTTTTGTTGTTGATGGTGAAATCTATGGAGCGTTGCTGAGAAAATCTCAAACAGGTACCTGGGTCCATAATGTTACCGCTGGTGCTGCTTATTATGCGTCCACGGTCACCGAACGTGAATGTGAGATAATTGCCAAAACCTATAGACACTACAGCCGTCGAGGCGTTTATACGCTGGGTTACGATTTTTTGATGGGCAACGATGGAGAGTGGACTTTGAGTGAGGTGAATACTGGCAATATCGGTGGTTATGACTGGCATGAAGCCGTAACTGGAGAACCTACTATGACAAGGTTAGTCCAGTGGCTGATTGACTTAGCCAAAAGTTAATTGCCAAATAAATCTTTAGACAGCCTCTTTACCATGGATAGGCGGGGCATAGAGTCTCAGACATAAACAGATTAAGGCCGATGAATAATCCGCTCTAACACTCGACGCTTGCTGCTCGGATCAATACCAATGAGTCGAACATAGTCTTGATTATGGTCCATTAAGCATTGCTCGATTGTTTGCAATGTTCGTCTTTCACTGCCGCTCATTACTGGGCAACTTTGCCAAGCATTTGT
This sequence comes from Cyanobacteria bacterium P01_H01_bin.105, assembly GCA_039178155.1. Classification (GTDB taxonomy): domain Bacteria; phylum Cyanobacteriota; class Cyanobacteriia; order Phormidesmidales; family Phormidesmidaceae; genus Leptothoe. The sequence continues at coordinate 13,026 of JBCDFI010000035.1, read as the reverse complement.
CTGAAAACGACGCTTATCTACATGTTCCATACCGATCCGATAGCCTTGAGCTATCAAATTTCGTACCTCTTGCTGTACTTCATCCGGTAGAGATGGAGTTATGAAATCGGGCTGTTGTGTTGGCTGTTCTCTAGAAGCATCAGGGGATTTGGTTGCACCATTCGATAATGACACTGGCTGTAATGGAACCGATGGTGCATGCTGATACGCACGATAGTAATTGCCATTGTCGCTGTGCTTAACGGGCTTATTCAGTGCCTGGTTGTATTCCTGCACCAAGTCCATTTCCTGGAGACGACGCTGCTCTCTCACCAATTGCTGACCTACCTCAATTAAATGATCAATGCGAAAATCGGGCTTTTTAAAACTGGGGGGAGTTTTTGTATTCACCACATTACGAGATACGTTTTCTACACCTAGCCGGTGAATAAAATCAATAATCTGTTCGTCATAGATTTGCGCCCGAAGCGCTCCATAAAAATCAATTGCTTGATTGGAAAAGGTGTCTACTAATATTTCGATGTCACCACGGCTAAGGCCATCGGGAGAAAATATTCCTCCCACAATGCCTAGGCGGTCATTTTGGTCCGGCTCCCAATAAAACTTCTGCATCCGTCCATCCCGTACCAGCGGTGCATAGAGTGTGGCGAAGTCATTGCCTGTCACCACAATAGGAATTCGTGGTAGCGGTGTTTCATCGTAGCTACCGGGAAGCTGCACATTGGTAGGATTATCGGCGATATTCATCAGGGTGTTATTCACCAGCTGGGTATTGACCGTGTACTGGGTCATGCCATCGAAGCGACCAGCTCCCGCGTCTAGATCGTTGATCATCAGCACCGCCATTTCGCCACGAATTTTGACTAGATCTGCTGCTTCTCGATAGCGTAAGCGGATCAGTCGAGCTGGGTCACCTGCATCTGGACTTTCTAGCTCACCACCAGAAACATGGACTACGTTGACTCCCATGCGCTCATATACCAGCTCGCATTGGAAGGTTTTACCCTCACCTTTGCGGCCGTGGACACCCAAAATCAATGGCATTTTTACCTGGGGAAGGTCTAAAAAATTCTTGGTGATATGAACCGCAAGGGCATTGAGAAAACGGGGTGAGATGTAATAGGCCACGAAACTAATGAGGTTTGAGGACTGGATTCTCAGTATAAAGAGCCTGAGAACGTATCCAGTATCTCGTTTGTCGGGATCTTATGTATAGGGATAGTAGCGAACTGACAAGGCAGCGTGAGATCGCACGCTGCCTTGTCAACCATAGACACCAAATCCTTTAGTAGATGAAGCTCTAAATAACCCAAATAAGAAGGCCCCAGGCTAGCTGCCTAAGGCCATTTATCTATTCCACGCTATCTTGTCGATCTGTTTTGCTTTATCAGACTTGACTAGTGACGTTTTGCCGGAATCCTCTTTACTTTTTTGGCCCAGCCTAGCCGCTCAAATAGCAAAATGGTGTACCAGGTAACGTCGATTTCCCACCATTTCCATCCAGTCTGTGCAGCGCGAGGATAGGTATGGTGATTGTTATGCCAGCCTTCGCCATAGGTCACAAGGGATACCCACCAAAGATTACGAGCATTGTCCTTGGCATGAAAAGTACGATAGCCCCAGGTATGAGTAGCAGAATTAACTAACCAGGTAGCATGCCACAAAAAGACTGAGCGAACAAAAATGCCATAAATCACAAAGGACCAGCCACCAACAGCGTATAGCAGCAATGCAAGTAGCACTTGAAATAGTAGAAAATAATTATTCAAAAAGCGATAGAATGGCTGACGCATTAGGTCAGGGGCATACTTGCCATAACGCTTTTGATCAAAGTTATCGCGATTGGGAAATACCAGCCAGAGCATATGACTCCACCAAAAACCTCGCTTGGCAGAATATGGGTCGTCGTGGACATCTTCTGTAAAGGCGTGGTGTTTGCGGTGACCACTTACCCAAAAAATAGGCCCACCCTGCATGGCCAGCGTTCCTAGCACAGCAATCGGATACTCCAACCAGCGAGGGACTTGAAAACTACGGTGACTCAGCAAACGATGGAACCCGAGGCAAATGCCAACACCGCCGCACAACCAGTGGAGCAGAATCGCCACGCCCAGCGCAGACCAGGAAAAAAACCAGGGCGCTAGCAGGGCAACCCCATGAAAAACAGCAAAGAACCCAAGGGTGACCCAATCGGTGGGAGGTCGTTGTACCTCAGGTTTTAGGTTGGGCCGTAGGTCAGGCCGGGTTAGCTGTGCAGTCATACAGTCCTCGATGAAGTCGTTAACGTTGACAGTTTTTGAGAGCGATCGCAACTTATAGCTGCCAATCAAGGAAACTCTAAGCACGCTGCAAGCGTCACTTGCATTAAAATTAGAATAGCAATCTTTTTCTTAGGTTGCAAGTATCACTTGCAAATTGTCCATGTCTCCGTCATCGACTCGTCACCGACTCACCCAGGCTGCCGTCGAACTCTTCTTATCTCAAGGGATTAGTCATACAACTACCCGTCAGATTTCCAATATGGCTGAGGTCAATGAAGCCACACTATTCCGAAATTTTGGCAATAAATATGGGCTACTACTGACCATGTTGCAAGAGGCACCTGCATTGACGGCTCACACTCCGCTCCATGGTGAGTATTCGGCAGATACGTTGCGGCAATATTTAGACCAGCAACTACAGCTGCTAGAACAGTTTCCTAACTTTGTACGCTCTTTGATTGGTGAAGCCGACCAGTATCCTTTAGAACACCGTCAGGCTCTGCAACAACGGCTAGAAGAAATCCAACAGGCTATTGCCAAGCATCTAGGGCAAATGCTGTGTGCAGCCCCGCTTCCGGTAGAAGAATTAGCTAGCTTAGTGGGGGCCGTCTTAGTGGGATACATGGTCATTGAAACCACCAGCGGCTATTCTCTATGGGAAAATCGAGGCCGGTTTTTAGATGCTCTGGTGACGTTGCTAAGCGCTCCGGCTGAGGCGGATGTTATGGATGTACCGAGAAAGACTCCACCGGCTCCAATTGTTGACCTCCCGGCGAGCTGGGTTCAACAGCTGATGAAGCAGACTCGCAGTATGAGTTTGCAAGATCATGCGATCGCACTCACCCTCTTTGGAGCCGGACTCTTACCAAGAGATATCATCCAGCTCAAGCGCTCCGATCAAATTTGCGACAAATCTCAGCATATTCTGCAGGTGACGAACTCTTCTGGCAGCCCTCGTCAGATGCCTGTTAATCAGTGGATTCTAGGCAAGCGCTACGGCTCATATACCAATAATCCCTTAACTAAATGGCTTAAAAGTCGTAAAGACGACGCCAGCGCTATGTTTATTGACGAAGATGGCAATCCCATGACACTTATCGATCTGCAGGAACGCTGGGACACATGGTGGGACAGTCTGGAGGTAGTCGAAATTCCCCGCCTGATTCAAGCACGACAAACCTGGTGTATAGAGATGCTGATGCGGGGTATTAGTCTAGAGAATTTAAGTATTTTAACGGGGTCTGATGTAGCCGAACTGCAGCCCTATGACCAGCGAGCCAAAGAAAAAAATGCGATCGCAGCCGCCACTCAGCTAGACCGAAAAGCACCTACACCCTAAAGACTAGTCGTTCCTTGACTCTCGCTTGGGCAAACTTCACCACGTACCATGGGTCTAGTTCTCACCCATCCAATTTCAGTTTATTTATGACATCTATCTATGATTGCGTCATTGTCGGTGGCGGCCCCGCTGGAGCTACAGCGGCTTACCATCTAGCCCAGCAGGGGCATTCTGTCGTGATATTAGAAAAAAATAAGCTGCCGCGCTATAAACCTTGTGGCGGTGGTGTTTGCCCCAGAGTTGCCGAGTGGTTTGACTACGATTTTGAACCCGTCATCTCTCAAAAAGTTACCCAGGTGCGCTACACCTACAACCTGGAAGACGAAGTTATCACTGAACTTTCCGAACCTATTTGGATGGTGCGTCGCGATGAATTTGACCACTACATGGTGCAGCAGGCGCAAAAACAGGGAGCCGTTTTAAGAGAAAGTACTAAAGCTACAGGGCTGGAATTTAAAAATGGCAGCTGGCACATCACCACAACCGCTGAGCCGGTGATCGGTCGCTATCTCATTGCCGCAGACGGAGCCAAAGGACCGATGGCTAAATGGCTAGGCTTCAAACAACGTAAGGCAATCATGGCTGGAGCGATTGAAACAGAACCTCGGCTCCCTGTCCATGATGGTCATATTGTCCATTTTGAATTCGGCCTACTCAAAAATGGCTATGTTTGGAATTTTCCCAAAGCAGACGGCTATTCCCTAGGCAGTGGGGCTTTTATTGCAGCAAAACGCAAGTCCAGAGATTTGATACAACCTTTAGCCGACTATTCTAGGCAGTTTGGCGTTGATATCGACCAGGAAACTCGGCATGGCCATCCCATTTTTCTATGGGATGGTGATCAGACACTCCATACGACTCAAGCCTTGCTAGCGGGGGAAGCAGCCTGTGTCGTAGATCCCTTTACAGCCGAAGGCATTCGACCGTCTATTTTTAGTGGGCTCAAGGCATCCGAGGCTATTCACAATGCCCTAGGTGGCCACGATCAAGCTCTAGCAAACTATACCCAAACCATGATTCAGGAGTGGGGCAACGAAATGCGCTGGGCAGCTCGTCTGGGGAAAGCGTTCTATTTAGCCCCTAAAGTTGGCTATCGCGTTGGAGTCAAAAATCCACGAGGCACCCAAATCATGGGTGATGTCTTTTCAGGAAAGCTGCGTTATTCGGATGTGGTAGCACGAGGGCTACGACGTCTAAGTGCTGGTTTGCTGTCGGCATAGTCTCAACAAACATTTTGCGGCTTTTTGTGTGCATTAATTATTGCGATTTTGCCGACGCCGTGTTAGTACATAGACACATGTATGCGTTACATTTAGTCGCAAGCGCTAAGCGTCTGCCAAACGAGCACGCTCTACTGCTTCCATGATTGCAATACCTTTGGTTGTGTCTTGCCGACAGGCTCGAACGAACTGTGGTTGGTAGGGTTCCTATACTGCCACGTCAGGATGCTGATTCTTCTACATCAGCATCAGCTCTTCAGTGGATACACCCTGTCTCGCCATGGCAATTGGAACAAGCAAAGCCTAAACAGGTTATTGAGGACAGAACACTTTTTACATTCTTGCGCTGTCAGCGGCGCGCTTATCTAGATACCCATGGTAAGGCTGATTTGCAAGCGGCCCCCAGCGACTACTTAGTTAAGCTCAAGAGCGATAGCGCTGTACATCGTCAAACAGTATTGGCTGATTTTCAGCCCATAACCCGCCCCAGTCGTCAGGCTAACAGTGTTGCGACTACGGCCCAAGAAACGTTCACCCTGATGCAACAGGGTGTAGATCATATCTGTCGAGGTAAGGTGGCCGCCGTTAGTGAAGACGGTTCCATTGGCTACATCAGTCAACCCGATCTTTGGATTAAACAACCAGGGGCATCATGGCTGGGTGATTGGCACTATGTGCCGTTAGATATCAAGCTAGGTAAAAAGCCCAAGCAAGAATATCAGCTAACTGCAGCCTTCCATTCCTATGTACTGGCAGCTTGGCAGGGGGTTATTCCTACCGAAGCTCATCTAAGGCTGAGAGAGCGTCACTACGCGATTGATCTTGAGAGACAATGGCCGGTTTTGATAGAGTTGCTCGATACCTGTGAAACGGTTCTGACATCCGGGGTAACACCTGATGTTTTTATCAGCCGGAGTCGATGTGACATGTGTGTGTGGCTGAATCATTGTTATGAGGTAGCCCATACTCAAAACCACTTGTCGCTACTGCCTGGGGTAACCCTCAATCGCTATCGCCACCTAGAAAAACTAGGGCTGACTACGGTAGAAATCTTAGCTCGTAATCAACCAGCCACCTTAGCCCAGGCATCAGGCTTTGAGTTAAAGGTGGCGGAAAAGCTAGTACATCAGGCTCAAGCCAAACTATCTGGGCTTGCGATCGCACGCACCGACGCCAATAACTGCTTTACCCTATCGCCCAAGCAATTGCCCAGCGCCCCTATCGAGCTATATTTCGACATAGAAGCAGCCCCTGACAAAGATTTAGTCTACCTACACGGCATTTTAGTAGTCGATACCCAAAATCAGACCGAGACATTTATTCCCCTTATAGCGCGGGAGCCAGAGAGTGAAGCCAACGCCTGGCACCAGTTTCAACATGTAATGGCCCACTATCCAGAGTCACCCATTTATCATTTTTGTCCCTACGAAGCCCAAACCGTCAGACGATTAGCCGAACGATACGGCAGCATAGTTGATATTGATGAACTACTCAGTCGGTTTGTCGATATTCACAAGCGCATCGTCGAGGCCGTCACCTTACCCATCGAAAGCTACGCTCTAAAACATATTGCACGCTGGATCGGATTTGAATGGCGAGATAGCAGTGCTAACGGAGCTCAGTCTATCTGTTGGTACGATAACTGGCTCTCCAGCCAAGATGAACAGTATCTCAACGATATTCTGAAATATAACGAAGATGATTGTCGCGCTACTTTTTGGGTCAAACGTTGGCTAGCCAATTTTGCCACTCCTCTCTGGAAAAACGATGCTGCTGCCGGATAATCACTGTCTCAAAGAAAAGGACAAAAATATACCGCAATCCGTTTGACAAAGTAACCGTTCCTAAGCAAAATAGAGATCGCCCATGAGGGCCTGTAGTTCAATTGGTTAGAGCACCGCCCTGTCACGGCGGAAGTTGCGGGTTCGAATCCCGTCAGGCCCGTTAACGCTCATACAGTATTTACCTAAAGTGTCTTAGCTTATATCGTTAATACGCTTAATTCAGGCTGGCATAGCCTAATATCAGAAAATGTTTGAGTAGTGACGACTGCGACTATTTGGCCCCTAAATTATGGCTAAAGAAGCGTTAACAAAAGGCTAACCATGACTACCCCTGCTAAGAGTAGCCAGCCAAGATGCTTACGCCACCAGGGAATCAGGTAGATCTCAGACGGCGTCGGGCGCTGGGTCAACATTTCAGCACTCTGATAGAGAGTACATGTGGTTGCCTGAGGCCGTTGTGGAAACGTACAGGTGTCGTCTTGGTGATAGCTACAGCTTTCGCATAAGTAGGTTCCCTTCTGCGAGCGATAGAGTTCAATGCCTGGATGACCGTGGGCTTTGAGTTCTAGTCCGCAGTTGGAACAGGTGATCGCAGTTCCTGATATGGACTGATGGCAGCGAGGACAGCTTGGCATATTTTTGATATTGAGGCGGTGCTGGCTAACGTTATTCAGCTTCTAGAGAGAAGGGACCGTAAATTCTTTAGATTCAAGCAAATCGTAGGGAATACCTAAAGCATCATCAAAGCGCTGATTAATTTGATTTAGCTCATCTTCAGGAATTGCTTTCCACTGGTCACGGGTAGCCCAAGAGATTACAAAAATCACTTCGTCGTCATGATTGGGGTCTAGCCATGTAGTTTTGTCCAAGAAGCCAGGATACATTGCCAGAGCTGACGTCCAAATCTCTTCGTCAATCGCTAAATAGCGGTTTCGCTGGGTAGCATCTACTCTAAATTTTAGCCATTCAATCACCATAGATGGCTGGGAGTTAAGGGTTACTTCGGCATTGACAGGTGCGCTCGCTAGAACAACAACAGCCCATACAGCCATCAACCCTAATAGAAGTCTTTGAACCATACGGTTAACCGCCCGTCGAATAATTCAATAGTTTGCCAGAATAAGTTTATATAAGTTGAAGCGATATCTAAAGCTATAGTCCTTAGAAGATGAAACGTTACAGTTTCTGACCACAGTTGGGCACATCGTTTCACCATTCATCCCTTAGAGCTAAGCTATGGACTCATCCAATCTATTTCGGCAGCTTTTAATGTTGGGTATTGGCACTACCTCACTGGTGGCAGAGCAATTAAGACAGGTGACCGAAGATTGGGTCAAGGATGGCAAGCTTAACCCAGAACAGGCCAAAGGGTTTGTGGATGACTTTATGTCACAGTTCAATATCGATCAAGCGGCCATAGATGAACAGTTGCAGCGCCAGATCCGTAACATCATGCAGGATTTAGGTGTGCCTAGACAGGCTGAAATGGATGAACTGCGCGGTCGATTGGATCGTCTAGAGCGACAGCTTAGAGATTTAGAAAATAAGCAGTGGCGTTAGAGAAAAAGGGCAGCTCTAGTAAAGCTAATCCGTAATGTATTACTCGTATTGGCCTTAAATGTGACATGCCCTCTACCTAATTTTTAGGATTCGTAACGTACAATTTGGATGCAGGTTACGAGCTGACGCATCAGCGCTTGCGCTATCGCACTGGGAGAATAAACTGTGAAAGAAGTTTTGATTAGTCTGGGGGTTTTTACTATTTGCTGTGTAGTTGCAATAGCAACACAGCTCAAAGGTAGTGAAGCTATCGCCAGTAATTTGACCACAGACATGGCAACGACTGCAACCGCTAAGTCCACGCTTGTGGCTCAAACAGCGTCTGATCTATCCCCCGAGGAAACTACTGAGGAAACTACTACTGATATGGCCGATGACAATCTGATGACAACTGACTCCGGCCTCATGTACGAAGATCTTGAGGTTGGTACTGGTGCTCTGCCTACTAAAGGTCAAGCAGTTACAGTGCACTATACTGGCACCTTAGAAAATGGTGAGAAGTTTGATAGTAGTCGCGATCGCAACCGTCCTTTCTCCTTCACCATTGGCGTTGGCCAAGTGATCAAAGGCTGGGATGAGGGCGTTGCCACTATGCGAGTTGGCGGTCGTCGTAAACTAGTTATCCCCCCTGACTTAGGTTACGGTCCTCGTGGTGCAGGCGGTGTGATTCCCCCAAATGCCACCCTCATCTTTGATGTCGAGCTAATTCGCGTCGGCGGTTAAAACCCAACGCTTTTAATCAACGCATACTACTAAAAAAGGTCCGCTTGTCATGTATGAGCAGACCTTTTTTGGTTACACCCTTGTTGAGACCAGCCAACCCTCTTGAGGAACTAGAACGATCCCGGCCACTGTAGTAAAACCACCTCTTCGCAAAGATCTACATCTGTTTTTGAGGCACGTCGAGTACGGAAAAGATCGATATCAAGGAGCTTGTATCCCATATCTTGAGCAATATGAGCCAAAATTTCACCCGTGCGGATATGCACTTGTAGGTAAGACGCCTGATCGCCAACAACATAAGCTAACTGAGCATTAGGCCGTAACACCTGTTGCAGATCCTTTAAGTGTCTTGCCATTCCACCAAAGTAAAGCTTGACAGCACGAGAATAGAGGCGAGAAAATCCACTAGTCTTTCTCCATTCCATACGACGCCTTTCAATTTCCTGGGCAATTTTCAGAACCTCAGGATATCTTTCTGACAAACGATCATCATCGTCTTTAGTGTAGATACCACGACTATTGGAGCGCACTAAAGTCTTCTTCACTGTTTGCAAATCCTGCTTATTTTTAAAGAAGCCAAGGAGAACAGACTCTAGTCTTGTTGCACGGGTATAGTCTTTCTCGTTAGGGTAAGGTGGTGAAGTGATAACAATATCGACAGAATGTTTAGGCAGATATCGAGAAGGTGTTCTCGCATCACCCAGATACACCAGTGTATGAAGAGGTTCTCTATCCTCATGAGAAAAAGTGGCAATGTCGTCGGCCATAGTTTCAATGACTGTTTGCCAGAGTTGGAGAACAGGAGCATCTTCTTTGAGAGTCTTAGAAATTCCAACCTCGGGTGCAAATCGGATATTACTAGCGCGTACAGCCGCTTTAGCAAACGCTAGACGTTCATGATCATAGCAATGGTGATGACGCAGATCTTCGATACAGTTCAACAAGGTCAACACCTTGTGCAGTGGACGTGAGCTAATAGCATTTTTAAACATCAGCTTCTGTGCGTCATCAATAAGTGATTTCTGTTGCCGATTATTGGCAGAATGGTCTAGCTCTCTAGTAAATTGTTCTGTAACCTGGCCAGCATGCTCTAGCAAAAGTCGTGGTGATACTGACCAGTTCAATTTAGTCTGACTGGCAAAATGGGCCATCGGATTGGCTTCGATTCCAATACACGAAAAGCCTAACTTTTTACATTCAACTAGTGTCGTACCAGTGCCACTAAAAGGGTCTAAAACAACTTGTTGCTTATGCGCTCCAAACTGACTTAAATAATGACTTACCAGGTGAGGCGGGAAAGATAGAACAAATCGATACCAATCATGAAACGATTTATCTCCACCATTCAGCCGATTAATGTTTTTGTCAGAGGGCTTTAGATCTGAATATAGAGGCACGACTTTCGAAAGATTAGCAGTTAATCTCAAAAGGAAACGTAAAAGAAGAATATAGCAGACTTTGCAGCATCAAGAAAACATATATACTAATCGCAAGGGTATAGATGCAGCGAACATAGATCTAGTAATAGTTTGGCGTTGTTGACTCTCAGGATGATTCAATCTGTAAAACCTGGTGCGGCCAGACACAATAGGTTCATCGGTATATTCCCTAAAATCAACAACAGCTTATTTTTTGATCACGTCAAAGCCCTGTTTTTCCAAAGACTCGATCATTTTATCTGACTGTAATATCTCAGCAGATTCTTGATCAATTGCTTTGAAAAGTTCTTGCTTATTCTCTTTAATATTCTCCCCTTGGATATTCACACGATAGCGAATGGGTGACAGAAAACTCTGAATTCCCAAATGTTGGCATTGCATGTGCAGTTTACTCAAAGCCACATGGGGATCAAAAGCCATATTCGGATCATCATCTAACGTTTTTAGATAATCCGTAAACCCTAAAAAGGCAATGCGATAGATCATAGCTTGCGTAAACTTCCCCTGAAAATAGCCACCATGGACATCCCGTTTTCCCAGAATTCCATCGAACATGAGCAACAGGTAATCCCACCAATTTAATGCGTTTCTACGGTTAGCACGGGTTAATAGCCCTTTTGGCTTTTCACTCGTCGTCTCTTCTTTCACCGAGAAGGTAACGTCTTTATAATCAGTACAGTCAAAGTAGGTAAAGACATCTGCAATCGTTGTTTTAGGTGCCTTCTGTGGCTGAACACTAGCTTGAGTTTCAGGCTGACTAGACTGAATACGATCTTGTAACAACTGAGCTAGCGTATTATATCCTTCCTTTTTACACCAATTATATGTAAGAAACAAATGCTCCATCACCTTGTCAGGGTTACGGGTCATAGATTCAGCTAAGGGCGATCCGTGAAAAAAATACTCATCTAAAGCAGACAAATTGATAATGCCGTAGTCCTTAGTATCCTGATAGGTTGTTTTAAGAGCAACATTGCCCAGACGATAGCCCATCTCTTCTGTACTACTCGGAAACGTAAAGTAATTGGCTGTAGCAGAGGCAATTCGCAGCGCTAGATCGCCTTCACTACTAAATAGGTATGACTCAGCAAAGCGTCGTAGGGACGATGACAAAAAATTAGCTCGACTAGAAACAATTGTTAAAACAGGAATATCGGGAGAGGTTAAGATCAAACGCTCTAACCGGAAGACAGAGCCGACATCCGCTGGCGGTTGATTGCTAATAGAGCGGGAATCAAAGACATCGGACAAAATACGCACGACATTGGTGACCACAAAGCCTCCCATGCTGTGCCCCAGAAAAGAGAGTTTTACCTTACGGTGAGTCTGCTGCCAAAACTTAGCTGCTTCCTCATAGGAGCGTTCGTCGTCAGGGTTTTGGCGTTGTATATCAGCCGCTTTTAAGTTCACTAAAGCACGATCAATTTGTCTCAGTAATTCCACCAAATCTAAGACACCAAAATTTTGAGCGCGGTAGCGATCGCGAAAATAGACCACCATACGTAAGAGCACCAAGGTAATAATGATCGTAGATAGCCCTAAAACTAGGGTTAACAACGGCACTAACAGCAGACCTGCCAGCGTTTTATCCCACCGCGTTACCTCTAAAACTAATAAAATAAATGCTCCAATAAAGCCAGAGAACATCAGGTCTCGCGGCAGCGGAGGCAGAGCCTTTAAAGCTTGTCCCAGACGTTGAAGCTCAATATTTTCTGAAGGCCAGCGATAGCCAATAAACACTTGGTTACCCTGACGAGGAATTGCTGTGTCATGTTGATTAATGTACTTAAAAATATTTTTATACCAATCTCGAACGGAGCTACGACCACTGTTATAGCCATGTACTGCTATCATCAGCTCAGGATCAGGGCTATTCTCTTCATCTTTGAGATAGATCCCGTAGAGATAGCGAGCAATTTCCGCCACCCCCTGCGCCGCCGCTTGCAACTCTGATTCCTGCATTTCTTTAGCATGTTCAATATTCGGCGGGGCACTACTCATCACGAAGTAGCCAGGAATTGAGGCCTGCATGTGGTCAGGGGCCCCAATCTTCAGTAGCCTGACTTGGGCAGAGTCTTGCTCGGCATCAATATCCTGATCCAGGTAGGAGGCATGAGCTTGTGATAACACATCTCCAAAAACAAACTGTCGCAGGACCACTGGTAACGGCTTGAATTCCATAATGCTCTCCCCTGAAAGGTTTCTAGATATCTAGACGATTGTGACTCTCTCCACGTAGATCATGGACGGTTGCAGATTGGCTTTGATCGGAGCTTACTTAGACCGGTAGATCATCCTAAACTACAAACTCGATTCGATATTTTCCGCACTCTGTACCCATAGCAACACTGTGCACTGTCAGAAGCGCGCTATTTACTTAAACCAAAGTTCGTATACCGCCAGCAAAATTTCGATCACAATCAAAATCACGATGTACCATTCCACCCGATGACTACTGCCCTGCTGTAGAATCCCTAAGGCCGTCTCAACACTACGAGAAATCAGCGCTAGCTTTTGCTCTAAAATCATTAACCTTTCCCGCAGTTCATATTCATCCTCTAAACGTAAATAGAGGCGATTTAAATCTGGAAAATCCCAAATCGGGTCTGGCTTATCCCCTACTTCCACAATACCCAGCATTTTTTGCTGAATCAGCAGTGTGCCACCGATATAGCGCAGCAGCTCTTTTTCTTTAGGTGG
>JBCDFI010000034.1:0-18981 GCA_039178155.1 Cyanobacteria bacterium P01_H01_bin.105 | reverse complement strand
CCCCCTAGTTCTACATCAGCCTGCAGTGCTACCGAATCATATCCCTGCAGCAGCGGATATAAAAACTCATGGAGATACACTGGATTACCCTGTTCATAACGCTTGGCAAACCCTTCTTTGGCCAACATTTGGCCGACGGTCATGGTGCCCAGCAGCTCTAAAATTTTGCCAAGGTCTAAATCCGATAGCCACTCTGAGTTATAGCGAATTTCTAAGCGACCTGGAGTCTCAAAATCTAGAATTGGTCGCACCTGCTCAATGTAAGTTTCGGCATTGGCTTTTACCTGGGCTTCAGTCAGCTGTTTACGAACTTCTGACTTGCCTGTAGGGTCGCCAATCCGAGCTGTAAAGTCCCCGATTAATAAAATTGCGGTATGACCTGCATCTTGAAATGCCCGGAGTTTTCTCACCGGGATGCTATGGCCCAAATGAATTTCTGAACCGGTTGGATCAATCCCTAATTTTATCCGGAGGGGGCGATCGACTTGCTGTAATCTTGCCAGCAGACTTTCATTCGGATCGCTCGATTTGGGCTGATGGGGAAATACTTCACTGACGCCCCGATAAATACCTTGAAACTCGTCAGGGATAGCAGGCATTACAAAATCAGAAACCTCAGTCATAGTGGGTTGGATATAAATAGAAAAGAAATGCGCAGTGAGCTAACTAGCGTAAGTTTCCAAACTGGCCTGGACATTTGACCGAGATCCACTATAGTGGCGGTTAATTCTCATCATCAAGCTGTGAAGAGAATTAGTAAGTTCCTGTCCGGGGGGCAGCCCGACGCGATTGCCGCTCATCATTTTACTGGTCGAATGGACTCGCTGGAACATTCCTAATGCGAGGTCACAAGATGTAGCTTTGTATAGCTATTTTTACTGGCAATCTGGGGCAGTCTAACAACATTCTTTGAAACACCCTGATTCGAAGTTCAAATTCTACTTTTTTTTGGAGAAAGGTTAATGTTTTAACTTGACTATGATTTCTCAACTTTGATTGGCAGTGAGCCTTATAATTTATGGCCTGCCGTGTATTTCTGTAAGGATATAGCGTATCTGTGGCATTTAATAGTATCCGGCAAACCCGAGTTCCTTTGCAGTTGACTGGTGAACCCAAACTAATGAAGCACATTCAGGATGTGCTTCAGATCAGCGGGGCTACATTGCTAACGGCAACCATGTTGTCCAGTGCGATCGCAGCGGGCGGTCTGGTGGGGTTAGCTATTAGCTTTCGTAATTTGCCTGATGTGAGAGCGCTACGTAACTATATCCCGACGGAAACCAGCTATGTCTATGACATGGACGGCACCCTGCTAGACAGCCTGCACGATGAAGCTAATCGTGAAGTTGTAGACCTCAATGAAATTTCTCCCCATCTAAAGCGAGCCGTACTGGCGGTGGAGGATAGTGACTTTTATGAACATAGCGGCATCAACCCGGTGGGTATTGGCCGAGCTTTTTTAGCTAATGTTCAAGCAGGTGGAACGACTCAAGGTGGTTCTACCATTACGATGCAGTTGATCAAAAACCTATTTTTGAGCCCCCAGCAGGCCATTAGCCGCAAGATTGCTGAGGTGGTGCTGTCTTTACGGATGGAGCAGATTTTCGAGAAAGATGAGATTCTCGAAATGTATCTCAATCAGGTGTACTGGGGCCACAATACCTACGGCGTGGAAACTGCGTCCCAAAGCTATTTTAATAAGTCATCTAAAGATTTGACCCTGGCTGAGGCCTCAATGATGGCGGGGTTGATTAAAGCCCCTGAAGGTCTGAGCCCGTTTATTGACTACCAGGCGGCCAAACGGGAGCAGTCCCTCGTCCTAGATCGGATGAGTAAACTGCGATGGATCACTCCCGCTGAAGCTGAAACGGCTAAAGCACAGCCCCTGCGTTTGGGTAAGGTGACGTCTTTTATTTCAAGTAAGGCTCCCTATGTCACGGAAGCGGTTGTTCAAGAACTTCAAGAACAGTTTGGCCAAGAGGCGGTGGTCAAAGGCGGCATGCGGGTACAAACGACCATTGATATCAAGCTGCAGTCCCTGGCTAAACAAACGGTCAAGCAGGCCCATGTTAATCGGTTTGGCAGCGGTGCGATCGCAGATCAAATTGCCCTAGTGGCCATCGATCCACGTACTCATTATGTCAAGGCGATTGTCGGCGGTGTTGACCATGAAAGCAGTCAGTTTAATCGGGCTGTACAATCGCGCCGTCAGCCAGGTTCAGCATTTAAACCCTTTGTCTACTATGCGGCGTTTGCCTCCGGACGATACACCCCCGACAGCATTGTTGGCGATACACCGGTCACCTACCCGGATGGGTCTGGCTACTACTCACCCAAAAACTACGGTGGGTCATTTATGGGTAGCATGCCGATTCGTCGTGCTCTAGAACTCTCACGTAATATTCCAGCTGTAAAACTGGGGCAGTCAATTGGCATCTCTCGGGTCATTGATGTCGCCCGCACTTTGGGCATTGAAAGCCCCATGGACCCGGTCATTTCCTTACCGTTGGGTTCTGTGGATCTCACCCCCATGGAGATGGCAGGTGCCTATGCCACCTTCGCCAACAACGGCTGGCACTCCGACCCGACTCTAATTGCTCAAGTGACCGATAGCGATGGGAATGTGCTACTCGACAATACCCCCAAGCCGCAGCTAGTACTCGATCCTTGGGCGACAGCAGCCCTAACCGATGTGTTGCGAGGCGTCATTGAGCGAGGCACCGCCACTAATGCTCGCATTGGTCGACCTGCTGCTGGCAAGACCGGCACCACCGACTCTCAGCGAGATGTCTGGTTTGTGGGGTATGTACCGCAGCTGGCAGTGGCCGTATGGATCGGCAATGACGACTATACCCCCATGGGTCGAGGTGCAACGGGTGGCGGCTATGCCGCCCCGATTTGGCGAGATTATATGGCCCAAGCGCTGCGCAATGAGCCAGTACAAAATTTCCGTCGTCCATCCGAGTTTATTCGTCCGTAAACTCTAGCGATGGGTAGACGATGTCTGATTAGATGTCTTGATTAGACCTCTTTAATATCAGCTTTCATGCGGTCTAAGGTAACCTGCATCTGCTCAAACATCTTTTGAGGGGTCATGCCAAACTGACCCAGGTGAGTTTTAAGCTGCTCCATAGTGAGCTGAGCGGTAAAATCTTCGGACAGTTCGAAACGCTTCATAAAGACACGATATCGATCCATAATGCTTTCCATCTGTTCGATGTAAAGCTTTTTGCCATCGCGATCAAATTTGCCATAGCTGCTACCGAGCTGCATGAGGGCCTGATAATCCTGAAAGAGCTTCGTGGCTTCTTGTTGCACGATCTCTGAATCAAAAAAGCTCATACATATACTCCCAGGGACTTAAATTCGTTGGCTATGCGCTATCAGTAGGTGTTTTAGCCGACTACTCTTCCAGAGTAAAAGCTCCCTCAAGTATACGCAAAGGTGAGATATCCCTACCTGTGCTAACGTCCTAACAGCTTTTTAAACCAGGGCTGTTTGGGTTCGGGTCTAGACTCTGACTTTACTACCTGGTTAGCAGCCTTACGCTTTTCAGCCATGCGTTTTTCTAGTACTTGACTATACTTTAGAGCGACAGAATGCTGTGGATTTAGCTCTAAAACCCGTTTGAGATGGGCTCGGGCCATACCGTAGGATTTTTTCATCAGATAGGCTTGCCCCAGCATGGAGTGAAGTTCAATGCCGTTGGGGACAATTTTGAGCGCTTCTCTGAGTTCTTGAATAGCTAAATCGTAATTACCCTGATTTAAATAAGTACGGGCTCGAATACCGTACTTTTCAGCATAATTTATGACAGGCGGGTCTGGAGTTTTCGACTCTTCTGGTGTGGTCTCTTCTTCCTCAGAGGGGTTGGGGTCAACGGCGACTAAGCCAGTACGCTTGGGTCGAATGGGCTTGCTAATTTTGCGATGTAGAAACGCTAAGTTAAGCTGACTTAAGCCAGATAGAGCTGCTGCAAACTCATCGACCGAATCAAACTGGTTAGCTATTAGCTGATTAACCGTATTTTCATAAAAAACCTCAACCTCTGCTTCGGGAATACGTAGAAGTTGCTGAGCACTCTCAAACGAAGGGGTGAGCTTGCCTTGGCGATCTAACTGTCTAACTCGAAATCGCATATTGGCCAAGACTTCAGAGCGGCTTTTATCTTGCTTAAGCCGATGATAGGCAGGGTTGATGACTTTAGCGATCAGGGGCTCAGATGCTTTGCTAATAGGAGCATCGCTAGCTGCTTGAACATCGGGATGGAGTAGCTTTGCTATCTGGTGATAGCGTTTAAAGATGCGACGATCTTCAGCATTTAGAGAGAGTCCTAAGGCAGCATAGGGGTCTTTCTCAGCAACTGTAATCCATTCATCTTGAAATGACTTGACGTTGGTCATGCAGCAGCAGCTCAAAAGTGGCTCACATAATATTCATAAACAACATGAGTTAACTAGATTCCGGCGGTTACTAACCGATGAACTGTCCGTTATATAAGCAGTACGTCCGATTATCTAGCGTTTCAAGTTTTGATTTCTGACCCCAGGTATTACTTTCAGGAGAGAGTGTAGACTGACTTTACAAAAAGTATTGTGTCTACATCATTCGTAAAAGCTTAGCCAAGGCCGTAGTTGTCCCAATCGGCTTTAAATCCTTCAGGCTCAATATCCTGAGAGGTAAGCGTTATAGATACATCATGCTGTGTAGTCACATATCAAATTCTAACTGTTTCATTTAAGAACAGGGCATTCGCTATAGTGCTGATTAATTGAGGCACCATGATAGATATCTAAAGTAAATGTTAGGGCTGCTTATGGATAATTCTCAGGCTAATCCTCAGAAAAGTCGAGAAATTACAGCTTTTATAGCTTTTTTAGGGGCAATGCAGCCAACACCGCTCCCTTTTGCTGGAATACACAAATTTTATTTAGGTCAGTATGGCTGGGGTTTGGTCTATTTACTTTTAGGAACCACACCGGTGCCCCGGATTGCCTGTGCGGTTGAGGGTATCTGGTATTTGACTGGGCCACGAGTTGAGAAACTGTGGGCCAAAATCGGTGCGTCCACTGCGGCAGCCAACGTGGATGAGACAGTCGAGGGGGTAGCCAATAGTTTGCGTGAAATCGAACATTTGCGGCAGGAGGGTCTGCTATCAGACTATGAGTTTGAACAAAAACGACGTAGTTTGTTAGAGCAAATTCCCTAAGAGAGGGACATTGCATGCCATTTGTGTATATGCGAGACGTAGAAAATTTATGCAAACATGGCGGCGATTGATCGTTAGACAGGCTCTAAGAGGTTTAGATGCGCTTGAAGGTGGGCTCAACCCTTTAAAAAAGAAGTTGGCAGCGGACAGCTACTATCGATTTCGATCGGCTGATGAGGTACAACTGGCAGCAAGATTGGGAGTGCGCATTGATGCGAATCGAGCAACCGTCGATGATTGGTTAAGATTACCGGGTATTTCAATTCATCAAGCCAGGACTTTAGTAGAGCTTAGTCGCTCAGGTACTCCGCTCACCTGTTGGGATGATGTGGCTGCAATCACAGGCATTGGCTTGAGCAGCCTGCAGACATTGGGTAATGAGGTGGTGCAATTTTATTACTATGACCCAGACAGTGCCGTCATTCCCAGACAGCTCAATGTGAATCGAGCGAGTGCCGAGGAGCTGGCAACAATTCCTGCAGTTGAGCTAGCGCTGGCTGAACGCTTAGTCTACTGTCGTGGACGATTTGGTCCCTATAAAGACTGGCTAGATCTAAAGCGTCGGCTACAGCTACCGCCTCAGACGATAACGGCCTTATTACACTATTTTCGATTTTAGCCGCTGCCAGCTGAGAATTCAGGTATGGGATTTGACCCATGAGATTGGCCCGTGAGCAGCCTGGAGTGATAGTTATATCAAGTTTTAGTGATGATACTCACACCAAGCTTGCAAAATGCGGAGTTTACTTAAGTTGTCTGCAAATTCTATGGAGATAGCCTGGGTCTGTCTGTGGAATTGAGTAGTTTGAGATAAGTACAGAGTCGGCACCATGCAGGGACTAACAAAGGTCAATAAGACTATCAATCGCGGCATTACAGCTGTTGCTATGACTGTTGCGATCGCAACTATCTATGCAGCAATGCCTACTGAAAACCAGGTTGTCCGCAGCGATATTTTGAAATATCCCATACAGGCCCTCTTGAAGTTTCATCACGCCAATGAGGAAGTTCCTCAGAATCATCAAGACTCTCAGGAGAGTTTAGCAACGCTATTGTTGAGCTTTGGCGACAGCACTTACAGCCATCAATAGCGAGTCTAGGGTAGCGCGGGTAACTCAATCAGACTGTGCAGACTTTACAGAGAAGCAATCGGGATTAGAAGGGGTAGAATTGCTAGGCACATTATTCGGCTTGCAATGACCGCTGAAAAACCTGAGGCATCTGCTGGAGCCTCAATTAAACATTTGCTTAAGTCCAATGCCAAGCTGGTGGCGATTGCGATCGCAATCGCCGTGGTCATTCGATTATTTATCGCGGAGCCTCGCTTTATTCCATCAAATTCGATGGACCCCACCCTCCATATTGGCGACCGGCTACTAATTGAGAAAGTCTCTTATAGATTTCACCCACCTCACCGTGGCGATATTGTCGTGTTCGAGCCACCCCCTCAGCTCCAAGCCATTGGCTACCGCCCTGAGCAGGCATTTATCAAACGGGTGATGGGATTACCTGGAGATATCTTAACCGTGCACCAAGGGCAGGTATATCGAAACAATCAGCCCCTGACGGAGCCTTACATTCTGTCATCTCCAAGCTATGAAATGGCGGCAATCACTGTGCCAGACGATGCCCTATTTGTTATGGGAGACAATCGTAATGACAGCAACGACAGTCATATCTGGGGCTTTTTACCCATAGACAATGTGATTGGTCACGCAGCCGTGCGTTTTTGGCCCCCGGATGACTTAGGAACGGTGTGAAGAATAAGCTGGTTACATAGGTTAAATAGCTGAAAGGCAGCCCAGACATGGGTATAGAGATAGCGTAGAGATAGGGGCAGTAGCAAAGCTACAAGCTTGCATGGGGATTAGGTGATGACGGCGGAATACCGAACCTCCTTACCTCACAAGCTTTGCTAGGCTAATCAAGGTAATACTGTAACAGTGCGATCGCAACGAGGAGCTTGGCTATGGCAGCAACTGACTTCAAAGATTATTACCAAATTCTCGGGGTCAGTAAATCCGCTAATACGGATGATATCAAGCGTGCCTTTCGTAAGCTTGCTCGCAAGTATCATCCAGACGTCAATCCGGGTGACAAAGTAGCTGAAGCCAAGTTTAAAGAAATCAACGAAGCCAACGAAATTTTATCGGACCCCGAAAAGCGTCGAAAATATGACCAGTTTGGTCGCTATTGGCAACAGGGTGGTCAATCAGCTGCAGGGGCGGCACCCGGAGATTTTGGCGGCTTTGACTTTAGCAACTACGGTAGCTTCAACGAACTTTTAAATGAGCTGCTGGGTGGTTTAGGCGGTGGCTTTCCAGGGGGAGCGCGGACCACCTATCGACAGTCCACCAGCGCCAGTCCTGGCTTTGGGTTTGACCCGACTGGGGGGAACACGGCTGCTCAGTTTGACCAAGAAGCCAATATCACTCTGTCCATGGCAGATGCCTTTAAGGGCACCCAAAAAAAGTTTCGCATCGGTGGCGATGCCCTCACGGTCAAAATTCCAGCAGGTGTAAAACCCGGCAGTAAGATCCGTCTGCGAGGCAAGGGACAGATGAATCCCTACACTCAACAGCGAGGAGATATTTACCTAACAGTGGATATCCAGTCCCATTCTTTTTTCCAGTTTGATGGCGACAATAATCTAGTGTGCGAAGTTTCCATCTCTCCCGATGAGGCGGTTCTAGGTTCAAAAATCGATGTGCCAACCCCCGACGGTAGTGTCATGGTTAATATTCCAGCGGGAATTCGCTCAGGGCAAACGCTACGTTTACGGGGTAAAGGATGGCCTAAGCCTAAGGGTAGCCGGACTGATCAGCTGGTGAGGGTGATCATAAAAGCCCCCAAAACTGTCACTGACAAAGAGCGCGTACTCTATGAACAAATCCGAAGTTTACGCAGCTATAACCCCCGTCAAGAACTACAAGACATCAGGCTATAGCCAAAAACATAATCAAGCTAGCGAGCCGTCTACTCGGTAGCTGCAGTATCGGCTGCGCGATTAGCAATATCCGTTACGTAGCGCTCGCCGTTATATCTGAGGGTAGGAACTGGGTCAGCAATCTGGATCTCAGTCGATTCAGAGTCGATCGTCTCTGAGCTAGCCGGTGAGATATCCTGATCCGCTACGCTGGTTTCTAAAATTTGCTCTAGCTCCGTCACTACCTGCACCTGGTGATTGAGCTTAACAGCTACTTCAGTCTGGTTTTCAAGCTCTCCTGTAAAGGAAACCAAGTCAGACAACCCGTTGAGCAACTCTCGCACGTTACCGCGCAGAGCTGGATCTCCCGTCAGCGTATCCACATCGGCCATAATTTTTTGAGCACTTTGAAAGACATCACGAGCTGACTCGATAGTTTGCTGTAGCAGTACCAGGTTCTCGCTGCTGTTGAGTACAGATGAAATATCGCGCAGATCCTGGGATGCAACCGCGGCATTGGTGGCCAGTAGCTCAATATTGTTTACCAGAGTGCCTTCCTGGATAACCGGGGACAGACTATCCATAGCTAGTCGCAGCTGTCCGGTGCTAGCACTAATATTGTCGAGGGTGATGGCTAGGTCATCCTGATTAGTGGTCAAAATCGTATTGACCTGGGCTAACGTGACATCTAGCTGCTCAGAGGTGCGTGTGGTGGTCGCTTCCAGCTGACTGGCCGCTCCGGATACAGACGCCAATGTCTGGCGAGCCGACCCTGCCAAAGGTCGAATTTCATTACGCAGGTCCCTGGCCATCAGGGTTACCTCATCGGTCAAACCAACGACGTTGCCTGAAATTGAGCGAGTATTATTCAGGATTTCTCTAACATCTTCAAGGGTTTTAGGGTCAGCCAGCGCCTCAGATAAAGCCTCAGAGATTTGCTCAGAAGATTCTAGAAGATCTTCGTAATTAACACCGACGATGCCGTTGACGCGATCGCCATTACATAAAATCAAACTACTATTGCAGTCATTGGCCAAAGGCCCTGGAATTGAGTCGTTACTGAGATTACTCGTCAACGGCGGTTGAATTGCTATGGTGGTTTCACCAATTAGCCCAGACTGAGTCGTCTTAATCTCAGATTGAGCCGGAATATATAACTGTCCTTTATTGATCTGAACTTCGACGGTCACCGTATTTGAATCCGGTGAAATCTGGCTAACTTGCCCTACCGGTACGCCTCGGTAGCTAACAGCGGTGCCCGGTTGAATACCACTAGCACTTGCGAAATCTACCATCAGCCGATAGCTACGTTGGCCATAGCTCACCCCCCGTAGCCATACAACTAGGCCTCCAAACAGGGCAACTCCTGCGATAATAAGTAACCCAACAGAGCCTTCACGAATGGTTCTTGCACGCATAGTTTTCTATGATTTAGCGGTAGACAGTACAGCCAGTCGTACACCCTGGGAGAAATTATACGGGGGACTCTAAACCACGTCCACATCCAGTCCATGGTTTGGCCATTCAATTGGCCAGTCAATTGGCCACTCGAATGGGACCGTCAATAGCGGCATTAAAAAACTGGCGCACATATGGGTTGGGGGTGGAATCAATTTGCTCTACTGGCCCCATCCACTGAATAGCCCCTTGGTGCAGCATGACCACACGATCGGCGGTGCGACGAATGGTGCTGTCTTGGTGAGTGACGATTAAATAGGTGCTACAGCCGCGATTGCCGTGGATATCGCGGATCAAATCTTCAATGACCGTAGAAGCAATGGGGTCTAATCCCGCCGTGGGTTCGTCGTAAAGCAAAACCGTTGGCCTGTCTTGAGCCTCATGGGGATTGGTAATCACAGCGCGGGCAAAGCTAACTCGTTTCCGCATACCGCCCGATAGCTCAGCTGGGTAGCGATCGCAGATGTTCGGTAATCCCACCATTTCTAGGGCATGTTTAGTCAGGTCACCAATCTCCCGCTCTGATAGGTCAGAATTCTGGTATAGGGAAAATCCGACATTTTCCTGTACCGTCAGCGAATCAAACAGAGCCGCCTGCTGAAACACCATGCCAATATTGACCGGATCGTCTGCATCTTCAATCAATCCATGGCGCTGCTGGCCAGCGACAAGGATATCCCCCTGGTCAGCAGCCAGCAACCCCGCAATGATGCGCAAAATAGTTGATTTACCGGTACCTGATGGGCCAATTAACGCAACGGCTTCACCGGGCGTAACGGTTAGATCGACATTGTCAAGGACCTGATTGCTACCAAATCGTTTAGAGATGCCCTTGAGTTCAAGAATGGGGGAATCACCACAGAGAGATTGGGGAACAATTGCGTTTGGTTCTGAGACAGACATGGCATTAGTTGCTATAGCTCGCTGGGGACAGCTTATGACAAGATAACCCATGGTTATGAAAAGGGCGTGAGAGATAAGCCTATGCTCTTGTGGATCGGTTCACTCAGGAAGTTTTTAAAGCGTAATGTCCGATTTGTTTGGCACGAAACAAAGGATTTAAACCCAGTTCAAAGTCGCTGGGTGCGCTGGCTTTTACCTGGCCTCTTGGTCAAACGCTGGCTATTTTTGAGTACCGTGGGGGTGCTCTTGGTCGGTTTGGGGGCAATGATTTGGTTAAGATTAACCCCTGTCTTTTTGACAGTCCGGTTTGTATCGACCGTGCTGCGGACGATTACCCAGCTGATTCCTCGCTATATTAGTGGGCCGCTGGCAATCCTATTTGGGCTATCTCTGATCATTTGGGGTCAAAGTCGTACCCTGGGTTCGATTACGGAGGTGTTGCTACCGGGTAGCCAGGAAAGCAGCCTGTGGGATGCGATCGCCAACCACCGCAAGCTTAATCGCGGTCCTCGGATTGTGGTAGTTGGCGGTGGAACGGGGCTGTCTACCATGCTGCGGGGGTTAAAACGCTACAGCGCTAACATTACCGCCATTGTTACGGTTGCGGATGATGGCGGTTCCTCGGGCCGTCTGCGCCGTGAGATGGGCGGCTTGCCCCCCGGCGATATTCGTAACTGTTTGGCAGCGTTGGCTGATCAAGAAAAGCTGGTTACCGAGCTATTTCAATATCGCTTTAGTAGTGACAGCGACAGCAGTCTGAGCGGTCATAGCTTTGGTAATTTGTTTTTAGCAGCCATGAACGAGGTAACCGGTGACTGGGAAAAAGCCATTGCCGCTAGCTCTCAGGTATTGGCTGTCCGTGGTGAAGTACTCCCCTCAACACTCAGCGATGTCAAACTGTGGGCCGAACTCAGCGATGGCCGCCGAATTGAAGGTGAATCAAATATTACTAAGGCTCGGGGACGCATCATCAATATTGGCTGCACCCCGTCTGCACCACCGGCTTTACCTAAAGCGATTGAGGCGATTAAGGAGGCAGACTACATCATTATTGGACCGGGCAGTCTCTACACAAGCATTGTGCCTAACTTACTAGTGCCCGATATTGCCGATGCGATCGCAGCATCCCAAGTCCCCCGAGTCTACATCTGTAACATCATGACGGAACCGGGTGAGACCGACGACTACAGCGTGTCTGAGCATATCCACGCGATTGATCGAGCCTGTGGCCGTCGACTGTTTGATGCTGTGCTAGTCCAAAAACGCTCACCCTCGGCGGCGGCGCTAGATCGCTATCGCAAAGAAGGGGCAGAGCGAGTTATCTTTGACCGAGATGCTGTGATTGCCTCAGGACGACGGATTGTGATTGCCAATGTCATGCATGAAACCGAAAAGGGGACTATTCGCCACGATTCACCAAGACTGGCTAAGGTCCTAATGCGCTGGCATGCTCGAGTTTATTAAATCGTAGAGATGTTAAATCGTAGAGGTGTTCCATGGAATACCCCTACAATTACCCCTTTGCAAAAAAGCGGTTTGATACCCAGCTAATCACACCGCTGGCAATTGCACCTGCCATCAAAATGCCAATGGAGGGCATAAACAAGGGTTCCCAAAGGCTATACCACAGGTCAAACCCGAGATTAATGTGGGCAGCCTGTCCAACCAAGGCAGTGGCAAACCAACCAAAGCTGAGGAGCACCAAGAAAAGGTTGATGACTAAAACCGTGTTTAGCCAGTTAATTAAACGGTCTTTCATTTACGCAACAAGAAATGGATGATGGCCTGGTAAATCAGAGTATCATGCTGACTCTAAAGTGCATGTGCTCCAAGAGATTGGGACAGATTCAGTTAGGAACTGGGAATTAAATTCATCAACATATGTCAACGAGAGCACCTTAAGTATAAACTTCTTAATATTTTTCGTAGACTGATAGAGATGAGCAAACTAATCGAATGGGTGTAAAAACATGGGATTGATTCGCTCATTTTGAAGACTTAAATTCCCCTTAAACATGGACTGAGTCACTAACTTTATAGTTCAACAAGACAAAAAAATATGGCTGATCCACTCTTAGGGATAGCCATACTGTAGAAGCTGAGTTTTACCGACGATTAATAATAGTGAGTGAGGGGTTAAACCCCTACACAGCATCAATATCCAATCCTTGAGAGGCCTGTAAATTATCAGGATCAACGTAGTGACAAACTGATTCATCAATACAAATTAACGCCCAGCCAGACTTTTCAATCCCCATCAACTCATAGGGGCCATCCTGTACAAAAAATCCTTTATGGTTTCTAGTTTCAGGTTTGACTTCTACAGCGTGCTTATCCATTTTTAAAGCTCCTTACAACGGGGTGGGTTCCAATGAAAAGAAATACTTATTGGAATCTTTTCTTAAGCTTATCAGTTCCTTTTTATTTCGAGCATTAAGTTATCTGACCAAAAAAAATAACTAAAGAATAGCGGGGATCATTGCTCCGCAACCCTTACAGAAAGCTGAAACAGCCCACCAATCTAGCCTCGAAAGGAATTTGCTGGTGAGCTGTCTGCTCAGAATGAAGCACAAAAATTCATGAATTTCTGTAAACCCATTGAGCGCTGGCATTTATCGATGCGCTTAATAAGAATGCTCTCTGGGCAAGGATTTCAGCTATTGAAAATCCAGTTTTCTACTTTTTTAAGGCTGTCCCAGTCAGGTTTTCTAGTTAATCCTTCTTTAAAATTCTGGCGAATATCATCTTGAACTTCCTCGACAGACATCACCAGCTGGGTAGCTAACTCGACATGTTCACGCACTCCTTTGCGACCACTGTCGAGAATTGCGATCGCAATATTAATATGGGCTTGGGGATCTTGGGGCGTAATTTTAATGGCCTTTTGGGCGGCCTTGTAGGCAGCATTAGACTTGCCTGCCAATAAATATAGCCATGACAGACAAGTATAAATGGCGCTATTTTTAGGTGCCTGCGCGCTGAGTTCTTTAAACGTAGGAATCAGCGTCTCAATATCTTCACCAGCCTGGTAGCGATTCAGCCCCGCTTCAAACTGTTCGTCAATGGTCTGGCTCGTGGTCTGGCTCATGGGAAAGTATTTGTCAAAAACCTTCCCATTCTAAACCGTGTCTAAGCCGTCTTAGGCACTAAAAGATTTGCCGCAGCCACAGGTTTGATCTGCATTGGGATTAGTAAACTGAAATCCACCCCCAATGAGAGCATCGCTGTAGTCGAGCACAAGTCCATAAAGGTAAAGCATGCTCTTTTTGTCACAGATCACCTTAAAGCCTTCGTAGTCAAACACCTCATCGTGCTCGCCAATATTGCCAAGAGTTTCAAAGTCCATCAGATAAGACATCCCAGAGCAGCCTCCCTGGCGCACGCCAACCCGCAGACACAGGTCGTCCCCTTGTTTCTCTTTTAGGGCGAGGACATGGGTGAGGGCCGCTTCGGTCATTAAGATCCCCTGTTGCGGTTTTGTAGCTTGGGTCATGGGTCGTCCAATTGGTTAAGGTACTGACGTTGATACTGTAATCCTGTGTCTAGTTTAGCTCAGCCACTGGTAGAGGACGTTTCTAGCTTCAATGATTGTTATTGAGTAGTTCCGTACCCATCAGCTTTTCTGAGATTCTCCTGCAATAGTTGAACAAATCTATAGGGTCATAGCCAATAGTTTCATTCTTTTCCACAATAGAGGCTGTTCATCTTCCCATTATCTATGCCCCCCCTGAGTCCGTTTACTCGCCGTCGTATTCAAAAGCTGCCCCAAGCCAATAGCGTTTGGGAGGGTGGACGTTGCTCAATGCCTGACTCCCACGATGATGAGCGCGACTGTATTTTATGGATTGATGGCAATCAGGGCTATGTGCGCAATGTGGATATGGTGTCTGCCGATAGCGGTTACGAAGCTATTGCCCGGAGTTTAATCCAAGCCATAGAACATCCCCAGGGTCCTGCTGAACCCAGTCGTCCCCAGCGAGTGGTTGTTAGTGACCGGGAGCTGCAGTTTTTTTTGCGGGGTGTGCTACAAGATCTCGATATTGATGTCGTTTATGCGGCCAAGCTACCCTGGGTAGATGAAATTTTTGATCATCTGCTGTCTCAGCTGAATGTACCGACATCGTCGTTACCCACCGCCTATCGTGAGCGTCTTTATGAAAAAGCTCTGCTGCTCTGGCATGAGGCTCCTTGGTATCGACTCAGCGAACAGGAGCTGTTAGCGGTTGAGTTAAATCGTTGGGATGTGGACACTTTGTATATCTCTATTTTGGGGATGGCTGATGTGGACTATGGTCTGCTGTTTTATCGCAGTTTAGACTCGCTTTTACAATTTCGTGAACGGGTGCTGGCCTGCGATAGCGATAACGGTGATTTGTCAGTGCCCATGCCGTCCCAGCATCTGCAGCAAGTTTTTCTTACCCAGGACTGTTTTTTTCTTAACTATGCTGTTGAGCGTCCGCGTCAGCCAGAGCCGGATAGCTATGAGTTTGGTAGCATCCATCCCCTTGAGGGCATGCGTCACGAGCTAGATGGGGCTGAAGCCGCTACTCTGATTGTTGTTTTAGATGCACTGCATCGCTTTTTTCAAAACTCTTCTGACACTCTCAATGTGTTAGAGCCCATGAAACAGACGATTCGGGTGCCTAATCCGATTGAGGGAGACACCCCTAAACAATGCACGGTCAAAGTGTCATCCCTGCCAGAGGTTTCAGCTAATCTGATGGCAGAGACGGAGGACATGTTTGATGTGGATGATGATCTGCCCAATATTCCTATCCTGCATGATGACCTTGTACCCGATGGGTCGTTGATTTTACTCACACAGGTAGCTCCCGAGCGCTTGGAGCAGCTACGAACCACCAATACGTACTATCAAACGGCCGCCAAACAAAAGCCTAACGCAATTACAACGTCTTGGCCGGTAGTGACGATTCAAACATCTCGCCCTAAGGCGATGGCCTTAGTAGAACGGATCGAATTTATCGGAGGGATTCAATCTATGTGTTTTAATCCCGGTCACGATCCGTTTAAGCAGCTTACATTTCAACTGGGTGTATGGCAGGCGGGGGATAGTAGCTTTCACCTGTTTCATGAATATGATGTTAGCAACCAGTATCATCGTGATGCTTTAGATAAGTGGCAGCGACAGCAGCTCAAAAGTCATGGCTGCTGCGGGGTGATGATTGCGGGAGGCGTCACTGGTCGAAATCGAGGCAATCCCCAACCAAAGGATATTGTGGCTTTTTTTGAAGTTAATTTTTGTGCCCCTGAAGCGCTAAATCTAGAGCCATTAGTTTTGAGCTATCGAGTTGAGTAGGCTATCGTCTTTCTTCCTCACAAATTCCTCAGACTTTTGATCTACACCTGATAGGTGAGGTATCGGTAGTCGATGACGTTGCTGGTCAGGGAGAGAAAGCATGTTGTTTGTTAAAGACATTATGACTAAGCCAGTTGTTGTGATCCACAGCTCGGCTACAGTGGAAAATGCGATTTGGCTGATGCGTACCAAACGCGTGCGATCGCTCATCGTAGAAGAAGCGGATTCTCAAGGCCCCTATGGCATTATGACCGAGCGAGATATTGTTTATAAGGTGATTGCCAAGGGTAGCTCTCCGCATTTTGTTCGAGTGAGCACTATCATGCAACGTCCTTGTACTCGTATGCCGATGAATGCCACCCTCCAGGAGGCAGCGCAGATTTTTTCGGCGACAGGAATACATCGAGCCCCAGTTATTGAAAACGATCAGTTGCTGGGGATTATTTCGTTGACCGATATCCTCATGAAGGGACATCCAGGGGCATTGTCTCAAGATGACCTATCGCAAAGAGTACAGACAGCTTTACAGCATGCTCGTGTCATTGATGATGCAGATGCTCAAATTCAGCAGGAATGTGACATCGCTTGGCAGGTACTTGAGGAGGCAAAACCAGCGACCGTGATCCCGATGTAGATGCGCTTTGACACGGCGATACTAGTGGTAGGAAACTATGATCAAAACCCGATTTTGCGATCGCACTGAGGCTGGACAGCAGCTAGCACAGCAGCTCAAAGTCTATGCAAATCGTACTGATGGGTTAGTGTTGGCCCTACCACGAGGAGGTGTACCCATCGCCTATGAGATTGCTCGTACCCTAAACTTACCCCTGGATATTTATCTGGTACGAAAGCTGGGAGAACCTGGCAATCAGGAACATGCCATGGGAGCGATCACTGCGGACGGTATGCAATTTATTAATCAGGATGTGGTGCGTTGGTTGGGGATTACCCAACAGGATCTGACAACGGTTATTAAACAGGAACGACGTGAGCTACAGCGACGGGAACGGGTATATCGCGCTCATCGTCCTCAGGTCAATGTCAATGTCTATGACCATATTGTTATTTTGGTAGATGATGGGCTGGCCACCGGAGCCACTATGCAAGCAGCAGTAATGGGGGTGCGATCGCTACGGCCAAAACAGCTAATCGTAGCCGTACCGATTGCTTCTCAAACAGCCTATCAACAACTCAAAATCCAGGTTGATCGACTCGTATGTTTGCATATTCCCAACCGCCTATATAGCATCGGGCTATGGTATGACAGCTTTCCCCAAGTGACTGATGACCAAGTCTCTACGCTGCTGGGACGAAAAACTGTTTTTGATAGTCTCTCAGGGTGATCTCTGATTTCGAAACGGCCCACTTAGCGAAGCAGACTTTGTATCAGGATATCCATCGGCTACCTATTCGGTGTTGTGTTTGTTAGTGACACCGAGTAGGTAGCTTTTTGTTGATTATTCTCTTCGTTTTGTCCGGGTTATTATAAATAAAGCTGTTAGACAAATTGGATAAAGACTCAGTCAAGCTTTTCTTTTGAGCTGATCAAAACAAGAATCTATCTTTAAAGTAAATAAACCAAGAGCATATATAAGGATGTGCATCTGTTGATTAGAACCTTTGACTGAGGATTCTAGGGAAACCCAGCCCATGAGCAAGAATCAAAACAGCTCATCACCCCCTAGTAAAGGACTATTAGATAAGCAAAGAAAATGTTTAGGCATTGTCGCTAGTGCTAGCTTAACACTGTTAGGTTTAAGTGCAGCCCTAGCTGGAGATAGCTTTAGCTTCCTACTCGATAAAATTGACCGTCAGCAGACAACGGCCATTAAGGCTGTTGAACCGCCACAATGTAATATTCATATTAATCCCCCCGAGATAAATGTTAGCGTCGTGGGGGATAACAACACCATCGTTATCCCCCAAATGCCAGAAAATCGATCCGTTACTTGTGCTGGTGATTTCTTAGGAATAGGTGCATTCAAGGGTAGCTTTGCAATTGGTGAAAGTCAAAAAAAATTGGAACGGTTACAAGACCAAACATCTAATCTAGATGTTACTAATCCAGAGGCTGCAAATGACAATCTATCTCTAGAATTTGATTTTGAATCGCCGCCAGAACTCCATAACAATGTTGATTTTAGGAACCTTGGGGAAATTATTAGGGAAAATAACTCTAATATAGCGCCTCCTCTCGAAACAGAAACTTCCTTTGATTTTGGGAGTATGCCAAATTCATTATTCTTGTCCAACCATAGGTCACAAACTGCTGATACAAATCCTCCTAACTGTGAAGCATCGAATGTCGTAATCTTAAAAACTGGTAGTCATTGGTGCGATCAGGGTAATGAGCTGTTCTAAACAAGGCTCTTTGGGACTGCATAATCTCGCCAAACCACCGACCTATGGTCGCTACTGAATTTGGATGCAGAGACTTTGCCATGTCCATTGGCGTCAGGTCAGCGCGGATGAAGTTGAGAGCATCCTTTACAGAGCATTAGTCGAATCAATAAACGCGCTTACAATACAGTCGTGAGTATCGTTTATGTGGCGGCTGATCGAGCTCAGTTGGTTCATAACGAAGAGATTAAGGAGATTGATACAGACCAAGTTATTGCCGATGAGATACCGAGAGTATTACTCGACTGGTGGTGACCTACTTTAACTGGATATGGCAGCACAGTCGCGCAGGTGATACGGCTGCTCAGAGAGCAGAGATAACCACAAAGATTGGTCCTGATTTTTGTTGTAGCATTTGCTAGATAAACGGCTGAACGATATTAGTCTCTACAAGAGGTTTACGAGAGATTTCTCCTCATAACTTCCTCAACTTGTTTCTATATTTTAAAGATGAAGGTTCCTCTAGAGATTTTCTTCAAACGGGTGGAAGCTTCAGGTAAATGCCAAATAACATTTGGGCCAAATAACATTGGTTTGTCTATATTGTTTGGGGGTAGTAGAATGACTAAAATCACACATTGGCGTCCTTTCGGCCATATTGAGCGATGGGAACCCTTCGGGGACTTTGACACGCTCAGGAAAGAAATGGATAAACTGTTTGATCAGTTTGGATTAGATTGGAAAGGTGATGCAAACGGATTTGGATTTATTCCCTCTGCAGAAATGGATGAAACAAGCACTGAAATTCATCTGAAGCTTGAAGTCCCT
>JBCDFI010000033.1:0-19571 GCA_039178155.1 Cyanobacteria bacterium P01_H01_bin.105 | reverse complement strand
TTATGAGACCGGCAGGAAAGCCAGTAAGGAATTCCTTGAGCAGATGCCCATCATTTTTGATGACTACTTACCACAGTGGAATTATATTGCTCGACCTCAACAACTCTAAATACGGATATAATTTAATCCTCGTTCCTAAGAAAACAGTAGCTGAAGAAAAAATTGTTGACTATATTCGAAATTTGCCGGGGGCACAGGATGATGAGGATATTCTTCAGCTAGACGGGGCAAAGGTTCTGAACTCTGTCGAAGCCCAGCACGGCCTTTTAGTAGAGAGAGCTAGGGGAATTTATTCTTTCTCCCATCTGACATTTCAAGAATATTTCACGGCAAAGCAGATCACACAACCAGAAGCTCAACTCCATGATGAATTGGGAAAGCTGACAGTTCATATCACCGAAAAAAGATATCGCGATATTTTCTTACTGACTGTGGAGATGCTTCCGAAGGCAGATGACCTACTGATGTTGATGAAACAACACATTGATACATTGTTAGTCCACGAGCTAGACCTTCAAACGTTGCTACAGTGGGTGTATCGAAAACGCGAATCTGTGAATATTCCTTACAAGGCAGGGGCCATTCGTGCTTTCTATCTCGTCCTTGATCTCGCTCTCAACCTCAATCTTGACCTCAACCTTGATCGTGACTGTGATCTCACCCTCGCCCTCGCCCTTGATCCTAATCTTGACCTTGACCTTGAACTCTACCTTTATCTCTATCTTGACCGTTACCGCCCCTTCGACCTCAACCTTGATTTCCATCTCTACCTTGCCTGTATCCTCGCTTTCGATCGTGATCTCGCTCTCGACCGCGCTCTCGACCGCGCCTTTTCTCCCGAGCTGAAGCTTAATCTGAAATCCCTGAAAAACCAGTTACCAAACATTCAAATACATAGCATTTGGAAACAATGGTGCAAGACGGAAGGTCCAAGCTGGATGGAAACTCTGCGGTCTGTGATGATGAAGTATAGGAATATAGGCCATGAATGGAAGTTTACGGACGCGCAGAAAGCTAAACTGCAACAATACTATGATGCCAACAAGCTCTTAGTAGAGTGCCTCAACAGTGACTGCTATGTCACTAAAGCGACCCGTCAAGAAATCGAAGATACTTTGCTATTACCGATGAGCGAAATTGAAAAACGAAAAGGATAACAATCTTTCCTCTTGGCAACCGCTATGCCTTAGCAGTCTTCGTCCCTTCATACGCCACTTACCAAAAGTCTTTTTTAAGGTAGCAACGGAGAGAAAGATACCTTCAACCTCAGTCTAGGTGGTGCTATCTGCACTCTGGGAGAACACCTGCAGACAGCTGGGTAAAAATCGTCTTGAATTGGTGCAAGATTTTATTAAGGCGTTCTTGCTGAAAATGGATTGAATCTCCCATAAAATTCAGCTCGAAATCCCCTAAGTCTTGGTCAGCTGATTCTTTCAACACACTCACTCACTTCTCAGTGTCTCCTCAAAATTCTACTGAGCAGGCTCGCTATCGTTCTGCACAGAAGCACTGATGTGTTTTCTTAAACCTAAATCCGAAAGGAGTAACCCGTGAAAAAATTACTACTCAATGGATTAGCAGCCCTGGCGATGACGTCTACTGTAGCTGTAGCAACGGTTCCTGCCGCTCAGGCAACGTTTACAGCAGCTACCGTATCTAATGCAGGCATCCTGCGCGGTGGCCAAGATCACTACTTCGAAGTCTCCGTTGAGGGAGATTCGCTGCAGCGCGTTCGCGTACAATGCATCACCTTTCACGAACTCGATGGCCTGGAAATCTTTGTCGGTGATAAAGCTGTTGAGCCCTCAATCAACTATGGTTTCGAAGAATTTACCCTCACCTTTGCAGAACCCATACCTACTGACGAAACCATCCGTATCGTCATGAAAAACTCTCGTGTACGCGGCACCATTAACGCTGGAATCGATGTACCCTACCGGGTGTATGGAACCTATCCCAACCTGGGCGCTGAAGTTCCCCTCGGTACAGCCGTTATTCGCACCCCCGGTGGTGGTAGCCGATAGTTAGAGACACCCTGCTCAGGTCTAAGTTCCTGAGCTAATTTCCTGGGCAGGGTTTTTACGGTTTTGCATCACCGTGCCTTAAACTTGCTCTGCACCTTCATAAGCCATTTGCCAAAAGTCTTTTTCTAAGGTGGCAACGGAGAGAAAGATATCTTCGGCCTCGGCCTGGACAGCGTCATCTGCACTCTGGAGAGCGCTGTCGGCCTGCTGGGCTAAAAGTTCTACATAGGTCGTAAATGCTGGATTTCCCCAACGGTCTGCAAATTCGGCGTAGATTTCGGGCATGGGGCTATGACGCTGCCAGCCTTGGTTATAAGCTAGCTCAATGGCCCAAAAGCCGATGGCTTTGACTGAATAGGGCTGCCGAGCCAGATTGGCCATAAATGTACAGTAGGTCTGACAGGTCGGCTGCAGCGGCTGGTCTAAATCTAACTGGCGTTCGGCGGCTTTGGCTTGAAACCAGTTCAGCTCATCCTTAAGCGCAATGATGCCGTCTAGCAAAATATCGAAATGGTGGGCGGGAGCCGTTTGAATCAGGCTAGCTGCTAGCCGGGTAAATTCGATTACAAAGTGGTAGTCCTGCACCAGCCAAGTATTGAACTGGGATGGCTGAATGGTGCCCTGCTGGCACTGAACGAGAAAGGGATGAACCGTGGCGGCTTTCCACTGGGCAGGATATTTGGTGAGGAGCTGTTGACAGGTGAGGTCCATAGAAAAGAGTAATAATGTGTATAGGAACTGCGACTTTCTTCGCTGGAGATGTTTCGCAAACGACTCCGCTCAGCCACAGGACTGTGTTGAGTCAATGCTGACTTGGATAAAGAAAGTCTTGTTTAGACGAATTTAGGGGGCAAGGTGCTCGTTGAGCCATTGGACAAAATCAGTCATGACCTGGTTACGGTCTAGATCATTATGGGGCTCGTGGTAGCTGCCGGGGTAGATTTTGAGAGTTTTATCTGTGGTGATGCGCTCAAAGATTTCCTTGCTACCTCGGACATCGTTGACTTTATCAGCGCTGCCGTGGATGAGCAGAATGGGTACCTGAAGCTGAGCAATATTGCGACGGACGGCTGCGATCGCAACCAAACATTCAGTCCCCCAGCGGACCGTGGCCATAGAATGGGTGAGCGGATCATCCTGGGTCTGATTGACCACCGCTGGGTCACGAGATAGGGTTTCGGCCCCTGCGCCTACATCCATCGAAAACCGAGGCCAAACACCGGACAAAACGCGAGCAATAGCGACTAAATACGGCTTGGCGATACCGGTCGGACGAATCGGCGGCCCGCTAATAATAATACCGGTCAGCCCCTGAGGTGAGGTCAGGGCAAAATCTAGCACAATCAGTCCGCCCAGGCTGTGCCCTAGCACAAACAAAGGCAGGTTGGGCTCGTGGTGACGCACCTGGCCTAGAAAAGCGCTGACATTATCGCGGTAGTCTTGCCAGCGGTCGATGTGGCCCCGCTGCCCCTCAGAGCGGCCATGCCCCTGGTTATCAAACCCAAAGACAACGTAGCCCGCCTGGGTCAGCGCAGTGGTCACTGTGGAGTAGCGATCGCAATGTTCCCCAAACCCGTGGACCAAGGCAATCACAGCCTTAGCAGTTCCTAGAGGATACCAGGCCTGATAAAACAGTGTCAGCCCATGGGCACCGCAAAATGTATTTTCTAGCTGAGCCACTTGAGTTGTTATCGGGAACATGGCAGACAGTACATCTATGCAACTGCAATATTACGAAACATTACAGAGCTTAATCTTAACGTTTCCAAGCGCTCTGCTTACAGGATCTCTACTGTGCCCTGTTGACCATCAATTCTCACCCGCTGTCCCGTGCGTAACCGCTGGGTGACATCAGCCACATCCATTACTGCTGGAATCCCATATTCTCGAGCCACAATAGCCCCATGGGAAAGTTGTCCTCCCACTTCAGCGATTAAGCCTCCTAAGTTTGCCAGCAGCGGTGCCCAGCCCGCATCGGTATAGGGCACCACCAAAATAGTGTTTTGGTTGATAGGTACTGTGGTGTCCAGTGTGGTAAGTACTTGGACTTCGCCCTCTAGCGTGCCTGGACTTGCGCCAATCCCCGTCAGTAGCCGTCCAGTTTGTATAGGTGTCCTAGGGGCGGTAGACAAGGTGATGGGATCTTTGCCATAGACCAAATAGGGAGGTTTCCAGTCGTGATCTGCGTGATGCTGCTGACGGCGGGTGGCGATGGTGTCCGCTGGGCTACTTTGCGAATCGTGTATTGCGATCGCAGACGATGTCCCCCACAGTTTAACCTCGGACCAGGTGAGAAAAAAGATATCTCCCGCCTGCTTTAGGCTGCTATTGCCGATATAGTGACGCTCTAAGGCCAAAAAGCAAGTTCTTAACTCTGCCAACAGACGGTTGTAAACTTCTGCCACACTGCCCTTGAGGTCCAATCGAGTTTGGACCTGACGCTGCTTCCAATCTGTCTTCGTTGAGCCGTGGGTCGAGCCGTTAGTCGAACCGTTGGTCGAACCATTGGCGGAACTTTGGACAGAAGCAGGCGGCTGTTTTAGAAATGTAGCCAACAGCGTTTTGACAGGTGTGGGCTGCTCTCGCCATGTCGGGACTGAAATATCGGTCGCCACTTCACTCAGATAGCCATAGGTCATCAAAAATCCATCCAACTGCTCAAATAGCTGATCGCTCTCGGGTAGCTGGGCTAGGGCCTCAAACAGTTCTTCATTATCCTCAGGGATGGTTTCTAATTGGTCTAGCAGAAACGACTGCCACCGAGCGATATCTTTAATCGCTTCAATGGCCGCAATTTCAGGATTGGAACGATAGTTTAGCTGTTCGCTATCCACCTTGAGAATTGCCTTACGCAGCGCAAAACTTAAGGGGCCAAGAATATTGTAGAAAGTTGCTCTTTCTAGTAAAGCTAAGATTTTTTCTATCTGTTGTTTTATATCCTCAGGAGATAGGGTATAGGGAGATCGCAAAGAATTTAACCCCGGCTGAAAATACTCTTGATTGTCTTGAGTAAACTGTTTGGTTAACTGCCATTCTCGGGCAGCCAGCTTCAGCAGACCTGGTAGGTTGCGCAGGGTGGTAGTCAGCGGCGGGCGGCTAAACTTTGCCCCTCGAGTCAGAAATTCTAAACTCTCTGCTGGCAGTCCCATGCGGATAAACGTATCCCCCAACAGGGTGGCATTAAAATAGGCGTGAGAGCGATGCAGCATCGCCGTTTGAGAGAAATCTAAACCGGCAGCTCGTTTTCCTAGAACTATCGTAAACAGATCTCCCCAAACACCGCAGGTCAGGGGCTGATTGATAGACCAGGTAAGAGGACGAATCACACCGGGAATCACTTCAGCGGCGATTTTTCGGGTCCAGAGGGGAATCAGGGTGGTAATCGGACGGCTTTGTAGTACCCAAATGTGTTGACCGTCATAGGTCCATTCTACGTCTTGGGGAATGTCGCCAAATCGCTGTTCGAGGTGACGGGTCAGGTAGGCGATTTGTTGGATCAGACGGGAAGGAATGGATGGGTGAGTTTGTAGAGATGTTTGCGCCTCTAGGTCGTCCGATGGGTCTGATAGGTCCGCTCCGTCCGAATCAATGGACTCTATGGGTAAATCAATGGCCTCAGATAGTTGCCAATTGCTATCGGGAGGCATGTCCTCAGTGGTAATGGTGACGTGGTAACGCCGAGGAGTTATTTGCCCAGAAACTACCTGACTGGCTGGCCCCGGTAGCGCTTCGATAACAACATCATGGCCGCAGCGGGCGATGGGGTCACGGCTAAAGGCTACCCCTGAAATCACTCCATGGATTTGCTGCTGTACCAGTACGTTCATGGCGGCTTCGGCTAGCCCCAGATCCTGACGGTAGCGAACGGCACTGGGGCGATTGTAGGCTTGAAAACAAGTTGCGATCGCACCCTCCAACCCCTCCTGACTGACCACGTCCGTCACAGATACATATTGGCCAGCGGCTGAGGCCCCCAATCCGTCTTCACCCACAGCCGAGGACCGCACGACTAAAGGCTGCTCAGGGGCGGGTTGACACAGCCCCAACAAGGCCGCCGGATCATCTCCTGCCCGCAGAATATAGCCCATGGGCACCGGATACCCCCAGGCCTTTAGCTGTGACAGAGTGGCGGCTTTGTTACCCACCACGCTCGGATCGAGTATCTGGTCTAATGCTTGCAAAGCCGACTCTCCACGAAAAAAACGAAATAGCCGTCTAGACTCTGTCCGAGTACCTTGGGAAGGAAGCTCCAAATCATCCGGCAGCTTTTGATAGATCCAACCAATTAGCCCCATCAAACAGGCAACAGCTACCAGCCGCGAACCGCTGTTGTGAACGATACCCGTTAGGACCGGCAACAGTACCAAGGCAAACATCCGGCCCTGTTTCCGCTCTCGCAGCACCGTAAACGCAATCAGACTGAGCAGCCAGCCCAAGATGGCCACTAGGGGGTCATAGACCAAAAAGCCCCAGCTGACATTGGTGACACCGGCCCCACGGCTGAGCCAATAGCGCCCCATCACCAGGGCCATCAGCGCGACCACGGGCCAGATGGGATCGGTTGGGAAAAATTGCTGGGCCAACAGTACCGCGCCAATACCTTTAAAGGCTTCTAGCGCCACTGCCCCCAACCCGACAGCTGTGCCCCCGTGGTAAAACGCCGCCGACACACCCACATTCCCCGTACCCAGCTGCGATAGCCGTTTGCCTGTGGTTAGCTGTACCCACCACCCCGTCAGGGGCAAGCCGCCCAACAGCGGACAAACTAGAAAAATAAGGAGTGCGCCCCACACTGGTGTCATGTGTTACTCGGCAAAGGTCACTTCTATCTGAGCACTAGTTGGCAAGATTGTGTTTGATCCTTAAGCTCAGCCTCAACAATGCGCAAGCAATAATTACAGCTGTCTCTAAGACACTAATTCCAACAGTCCTCACAGACTAGCCGATCGGTGTCACTCAGGTCTCCGTAGGCCAAATAATCCTCAATCCACTGACAGCCCTGCCACATGAGGTCTTTTAGCTGCAGATTACAGAGTCTGATGTGTCCATCAGCCCCGGCTGAGGCTAGATGGGTGCCGGTGCTATCAAAGGATCCTTGCCAAATAATGCCTCGATGGTGGCCTGTGAATGTGTGTAATGGCTGACCGTCGGGGAGTTGCCAAAATTGAATAGTGCTATCATCGCTGGCTGATGCAATGACATTGCCGTCGAAACCAAAGGCGACGCTGCGGACCCAGTCGTGGTGACCGCGCAGACTCTGGAGTAGTTCACCGTCTTTCCAAAGACGCACGGTGTGATCGCTGCCAGCTGAGGCAATGGTGGCACCGTCGGGGGCTACGGCCACAGCCCAAACACTGCCGGTATGGTCTGACAGAATCTGGCTTTGCCTGCCCTGGCCGTTGGCATCACTGGCATCGCTGTTTAGCAGGCCGTCTAAACTCCACTGGCGCAGGGTGCCATCTTCACTGCCTGAGACCAGATAGCGACCGTCGGGGCTAAAGGCCACGGCCCACACCGTACCCTCATGACCGCTGAGCTGAGCGATGGGGGTGCCGTCAGTAAACCAAAGCCGAATGTTGCGATCGCTACCCGCCGAAGCCAAATACGCTCCATCCGGACTAAACTTTACCGACCAAACCGCATTGTGATGCCCTTCAAATGTCTGCAGTAGCCGACCGTCCACCGACCACAGCTTCACGGTATGATCGGCACCGGCCGAAGCGATTACTCGACCATTCGGGCTCCAGTCAACACTGTAAACACTGCTATTGTGAGCTTGAATCGTGTGAGATAGAGAAGGTTCTCCATCGTCAATAGCCCATACTTTTAAGGTCTGGTCAGCCCCAGCCGATACCAGTTTTGTACCCTTGGGCTGCCAACAGACATCCCATACAATTCCTTGGTGGCCATTGAGTCTCGGCAGCTCTCGGGGGGCTAACTGCCAAAGCCGAATCGTGTTGTCGTCACTGGCTGAAATCAGCTGAGAGCCCTGGGCGTTAATATCTAAACTCAGCACGCTGCTGCGATGGCCTTTAAGCGTATCTAGCAGCTTGCCGTCAAGATCCCACACATGAATAGTCTGATCATCGCTGGCTGACATCAGACGGCTGCCATCGGGACTAAAGCACAAAGACCTCACCCAGTCTTGGTGACCATCAAAATAATGCACCAGTTCACCCTCTAGGCTCCAAAGCTTGATGAGATGATCGTCGCCCCCTGAGGCAATATATTGACCATCGGGGCTAAACACGGCCTGCAGCACCCAGCCCGCATGGCTACTCAGCACCCGCAATAGGTCGCCCTCCGTATTCCACAGGCAAAGAGCGCCGTCTTCGGCGGCAGATACTAGATATTGACCATCGGCGCTAAACGCCACCGATCTAACCCAGTCGAGGTGACCTTCCAGGGTTTTGAGCCACTGTCCATCGTAGGTCCACAGCCTCACCGTGTGGTCATTGCTGGCCGATGCAATCAATCTCTGGGTGGGGCTAAAGGCCACGCTGTTGACCGAGCCAGTGTGGCCCGTCAGAATCTGTCTACACTGACCCGATAGATCCCAAATGCGGACCGTATAGTCATCCCCTGCAGACCCCAATAGGGTACTATCCTGACTAAAGGCCACATCCAGCACGCTACCTTGGTGTCCGGTAATTACCTGTAACAGCTTGCCGCGAGAGTTCCACAGACGCACCGTGCCATCATCACTGCTAGAGGCTAGGTACTGACTGTCAGGGCTAAAACAGGCAGACAGTACCCAGTCCTGATGAGCGTGGATACGATTTTTCTCACGTACAGTATGGAGAGCCTGCCACAGGCGAAATAACAGCTGATTTTGGAGGTAGCCCGACACAGGTGTTAGCTGGCTTTGCTGGGTACCTTTGAGGGCTTCTAACAAAGCACCCAGGCCGTCATAGGAGAGTAATAATGCCTGAGAAACAGAAGCCAGTGCCTGCATTTCAGCCGTTTCGGCCCGGTAACGTTCTTCGGTGGCCTGCGCTAGGGCCAAGGCCTGTTCTTGGAGAGCTGTACGTAACTGTGCGTCGGTTTGTTTTCGTCGCCGCCGCTCCGCCTGTAGCACGGTCATTAGCCCTGGCATATCCTGTTGTTTAACCAAGTCTGCTAGGTAGTCATGGGTGAGCTGATAGCGAACGTTACCACCTATTTCTGGGTTCTCAAACAGCAGCCCTGATTCTGCCAAGATTTCTAAAACAAGATCGAGCTGATCGAGATCAACTAAAATACCTAACGATTCTAAAGATTCTTCTAGCTCAGTACGGGTTTTGAGGGGGCGTGTGGTACTGCCATCGCTAAGCAAGTAGAGAATTGTGCGGGCTAGGATGCTGTTTTCAGGGCCACAGTCGCGAACAACCCGATTGAGAAAAATTAGCACCAATGCTCGGATCGGATCGTTCCCCAGCTGTTGATATCGCCTTAGGGTAGTAATATTTTCTCGCTGTAGCTCAGCCCCCACAATCTGTAGCTCAATGGGTCGTACTTCACCGTTTTCAGCTGTCAGATCTTTAACTAAAGCGGTAATTAGGGCTTCTTCAAGATAAAACTGGGCGTTGTCAGTCAGCTGCCGAATAACGGCCTCGCATTCTTGAGGGGTAAAGTTGCCCAGATAATAGCGTACATCCTGACTCAGGATATCAAGATCTAAACCAGCTAAGCGTTCCCACTCCAACAGATAGTGAAGATAATCATCTCGCAGAGCTAAGATTATCTTGAGGTAGGGGCTATTGAGACAGTCTCGCAAAAAATAATAAAGAGCCCGTCGCTGCTCTACTTTGGGTCGCTCAAAGAAAAATTCTTCAAACTGATCAAAGACAATAATAATTTGTTGATAGTGACTCTGAGCATGCTGTCGTAAATGGTTCAGTAGGCTTTCACCTGTAATCGGAAACGACACCTGGAAGTTGGGTGGAGCTGAGGGTAAAGACGAAGTCACTCGCTGCAGTGCCTGTAAAATAGAGACTTCCCAGCTAGTATAGTTACGGACTAGCAGTGGCAAGGTGGTACGCCCTTCAGAGATAGCTTGCTTGAGTGCTGGCACTAGACCACTGCTGAGGAGAGAACTTTTACCCACTCCCGATTGTCCATGGAGAATTATCAAAGTGTGTTGGGGCTGCATCAGTCGACCGACAAGGTGATCGATGGCCTGCTGTCGCCCTGAGGCTTGCATCTCAACCGGTGAAATAGGTGAAGTAGTTAAGGGGGGGCTATGAGATCTCGCCGAGGGAGTCCGATAGGGTTGAATAGGGCTAGCCCCAATAAAAGCTCGCAGCCCCATTAAATTTTCTACTTGTCGCTGTTCTTGTTTGACAGAAAATGCATCTAGATAGCGTTGTTTTGCAAAGTATAAATCCTGAAGATTACTGAGGATGCTGCGGTATAGAGGAAAGTCATAGCGGGGATCTGTTCTCTGACGAGCATTTTCTAAATCAAGCATGGCCGCCTCAAGGAGATGATCATCCCCCTGGCGCAGTTTAGCCTGCCCCCGCAGAAAATAATAATGCCCTTGGCGATACCGTAAAGCTAGAACAACAGCTTGGGGAGAAATTTTAGAAGGACGCGGTGGGTCTTCATCAGCAATAGAGACCCCTAATGCCTGGGTTCTTCTGACTGCCTGGGCAATGAGGGTTAAGGCTTCAGATGCCAGCTGCTGGGCTTCATGCCAGTCCTTGCGGGCAAGGGCAGCTTCTGCTAAATAGCTATAATCTTGGGCGAGGCGTACTAAGTTGTTTTTATGAAGCTGTAGTCCTTCATTAGAAAGGGTCACAAGCGCATCCCAGTCTTCTAGTTTTTGTAGAATTTTAGCTAGGACATGAATAAAGGTAGCCGCGCGATCGCATCG
Source organism: Cyanobacteria bacterium P01_H01_bin.105 (assembly GCA_039178155.1). Lineage (GTDB taxonomy): Bacteria > Cyanobacteriota > Cyanobacteriia > Phormidesmidales > Phormidesmidaceae > Leptothoe. Next base: position 8,693 of record JBCDFI010000033.1, on the reverse strand, counting down.
ATCTTGCTGTCGTAGAACGGCGATAAATCGTTCATAAAAGCGGCGAGCTTGCCGACAGGAGGCGAGATAGGTAGAGCGCTGTAGTTCGGCATGGGTTTGCCACCATAGCCCCAGATGCAATAGCAAAACAGCTTGCTGATCGCTGGTGTCTTCAACTGTTTTATCGGTTTGCACCCAGTACTCTAGACTCTGCTCATAGTACTCCCTAGCTACTTTTAAGCGTTCAGGCGTGTGGGCCTCTCGACCTCTGAGAAAATTTAAACTAGCTTGTAAAGCACCATCTAATTGAACGGTGTGTTGAGTTAGGTCTGCGATCGCAAACGGCAGCTCTTGCTCAGTCAAAATCTTAAGATGATGGCTTAAGCTGGGCAGCTGAGGGGCAAAATAGTCAAGAAAATGAGCGTCAGAGCTGTCTAAAATATGAGTAAATAGTTCATTGGCAGCACGGTGCAGCGCCTCAATCAGCGCCTGGATTGGGTAGTCAACCTGAATTGGGACCGCCGCAAAACTCTTGAGGTCAGCCGCATAGAGGGTAAGACTTTGGAATACTTTGTCGGTCAGCCACAGCACCACCGGATAGGGAAATTTAGGCAACAGCGCGTTGCGCCCCACATTAGCCGCCTTAAATAAAACATCCAGGGCCTCGACTTGGTCAAAATCAGTCACCATGACCGCCGCTGGAGGTCTCTCCAGAGAGGCCTGACTGCTGGTGATCGCTTTAGACAGAGAACGACTAGACGCAGACAGTTCAACAATATGAAAATCTTGATGTTGGGCCAGCTCGCTGAGCAGTAGATGGGTTAACCGCTGATAGTTAGCCCGCACAAGAATCAATGAAAATTGTCCAGCACCCAGGGTCAACGCCCGCTGCAGATTGTCAAGGGCCGTTTGATTGTGGGTAACAATTTCGGGTAGGTCAGCCTGGTACATCGGCGAGGGTGGGCAAGCCTGCTAAAGAGAGGGTAGGCAATAGATAATGAATACGATACTTTTTACTAATTTTTGCTCAACACTATTTGATCGGCGCATAGGTAGCCTGCCAGTTTTTAAACCGATTCGTTTCTTTCAGTACAGGGTTAATATCAAACCAGCGACCGCTATCATCGCGATACTCATAGAGAAACAGGCTGCGCAGTAGCAGACCATAGGCCTCATTCCCTTGGGTGTCGGGAGTGCTCATCGCCTTAAACATTAGCTGCCATTCACTTTCATCAATCAGCGCCATGAGAGAATCTCTCTCATCTCGGATCACCGCTTCAAGAATAGTAGACTGGATCGGCGGATCACCCTTTTGCAAACACCCATAGAGTAACCGCATCAGATTGCGCATATGGCCACCGCTCAGACGACACAGTCGATTTAGCACGTCGATGGTTTCAAAAATGTCGCTGATATGATCAATACGTTCATTATAGTTTTTGTTAGGAAATGCACGGGCAAGCACCATTTGCCGCAGTAGGGCTAAGCCAGGTTCAGAGGTACCGCCATCGCGCTGGGTGACGGGCACCATGGGCAAGACTTTAGGAGATACGCCAAACCGATTGGCTAGACGGGGCAGATCGTCAGAAAATACTAGAGCCAAAGGAATGGTGTAGACCACATGGCAGTTTAGGCGTTTAAGCTGCTCACCTCGGTCAATAAATAAGTATTCAGACTGGGTGCGGCCATTGGCTCGCTGCACAGGATCAATCCGGTCAAGGTTGTCGACGATAACAACTAAGCCTTTTTTACCTTGGGCCTGGAGAGTTGCGATCGCAACCTCCAACAGCTCTTCATTAATCGCATCAATAATCGTCTTTGTGCGGGGTTCTAGATACTGACGCATGCGACTCCGCATCTCCGGACTCTCCTTAGCCCGAGCAGTCAGCGCTGCAATCCCCACCGAAAAACTCACATCCGCAATCTCCATCGGCGTCTGTAGCGTCTCCGCCAGATTCCGAAATAGATTGACCAAGGCCGACGGTCTCAGCTTGATACCATCATTTTCTAAACTTTCCACCACCTGATGGGCAATCATCAGCAAAATATCGCTAATATCCACATCGGCCATTTCCAAGTCGCGGTCCGACTCAAAATACACCACATGCAGACCCTGCTGTTCTAGCTGAGCCTTTAACCGCAACAGCTCAGTAGACTTGCCACAGCCAATATTGCCTGTAAATAGCTGAGTGGTCGCCTCATCAGGGGACAGGAGCGTAATCGTGCGCTCCAACTCTCGTACACTATCTCCACCCCGTACAGATGAAAAATCAATATAGTACGTTCGATCCTCAGCCTGCACCAATCGCAACGGACGACTAGGGTTTGCAGCACGATAAAACCGGGGCAGATCTAGGGCCATTAGTACGCGACATGACAGTATTCGTCATCCTAGACGAATTTCCAGGGAATAGGTTACCTAGCGTAGTTGCTGTTATTTAGCCGATTCAAGGATGATATTTCTAGCCAATTTCTAGCCCAGACAAAGCTAGCGAGGATCTCTTCAAACTCGTTTTGTTAAGCACTATTACGATGTTAGGCCATCTCCTAGGAGCCCAATATCAGATGCATGAAGCTATAGGGACCCCAATCAGCGTTTCCCTAGTAAGCCTGTGCTAGATGTTCGCCAGTTTTTTCAAACCACCAATCCGGCTCGCACCCTTGACCCACAAAAGGAAGACGACCGTCAGCTCTATATCGACTTTTCTGAGGTGCGCGGTGAACAAATCATTACCGAAATCAAAGACCTGATCACCTTTTACGAGCCAGAAAATCCTACCTGTACTTTGTTTACCGGTCATATTGGCTGTGGCAAATCAACAGAGCTGCTAAAGCTGCGGACGGAGCTAGAAGCAGAAGGCTTCCACGTAGTTTATTTTGAGTCCACCGAGGACTTAGAAATGGCCGATGTGGATATTGGCGACGTGCTGTTGGCCATTGCCCGACGCATTAGCCAAAGTTTAGAAGGCATCGATATTGGTGACGCCAAGGGACTGCGCGGGCTGCTACAGAAAGCCGCCAAAGTATTAATGACCGAGATTGAGCTAGAGGCCGAAGCAACAATGCCGCTGCCGGTTAAGACACCCGGCATGTCAGATATCAGCGCTAGCGCGAACACCAGTGGAGAGTTTTCGTTGGCAGCCGGTATTGCCAAAATTACCGCCAGAGCTAAGAATGACGCCACCCTGCGGGACCGACTCAATCAGTTTTTAGGCCCTCAAAAAAATCAGCTAGTAGACGCCATTAACGAAGAGTTGCTCAAGCCTGCCATTCAACAGCTCAAACAGCAGGGTAAAAAAGGGCTGGTGGTGATTGTGGACAATTTAGACCGAATTGACAATCGCCCCAAAGCCTTTGGCCGATCCCAGCAGGAATATCTATTTATTGACCAGCACGAGTGTCTGCAGAAGCTGCACTGTCATAAGGTCTACACCATTCCCCTGGCACTTAAGTTTTCTAGCGAGTACGGGCTGCTGACAGCGCGGTATACCGATGACCCTAAGGTGCTGCCCATGGTGCCTGTAAAGCTACGCAACGGGGAGCCCTGTAAAGAAGGGATGCGGCTACTGCGGCAGCTAGTACTCGCGCGGGCTATGCCAGGACAATCAGCAGCCGAGCAGCTAGCCCAGGTCCCGATGTTATTTGAGCAGCCCGAGTCTTTAGAGCGGCTATGTATAGTCAGTGGCGGCCATGTGCGCGACCTACTGCGGTTGCTCAATGGCTGGGTACGCAAGGGGCGTACTTTCCCACTCAAGCAGCAGAGGCTAGAAGAAGTAATCCGTGCCCGACGAAATGAGATGACCTTGCAGCTATCAGCCGATGAATGGGTGCTATTGCGTCAGGTACGGCAGCAGCAAAAAAAGGTTGGTGGAGACGACGATTATCAGCGGTTAATCCACAGTCGGCTGGTATTTGAGTATCGTGACCAGGGAGAATCCTGGTTTGACGTAAACCCAATTTTATTAGAAGCCGAAGAATTAAAAGAATCGTAGGGTTGGAGCGTTTCTCGCCCATACCGTTTGGACACACATACAGAACTACACGACCCACCGTCCCAAGCATCCAGAATGCTCAGGATAGAATTAAATTAGCCAAGATTACTCGCTATGTCCGATCCAGTTACCCTTGACGATATCTACGCTCTGTTCCAACGCTCGCAGGAAGAAGCTGACCGCCGCTTTGCCGAAGCCGATCGGCGAGCAGCCGAATCGAAAGCCGAATTTGACCGCCGCATAGCAGAGGCCGAGCGACTAGCGGCGGAATCGAAAGCTGCATTTGACAAACGGATGGCCGAGTCGAAAGCTGAATACGATAAGCGTATAGCCAAATCAGAAGCCATTGCGGCCCAAGCAAACCGAGCCGTCAACAGCCTCAGCAGTCGCTGGGGACGGTTTGTGGAAAACATTGTCGCCCCGGCAGCTTTGCGGCTGTTTCAAGAGCAGGGAATGGCAGTGCAAGAAGTCTACCAGCGGGTACGCTCCGCCCGAGACAAGCGTAATTTAGAAATCGATATTTTGGTGGTGGACGATGATGTCGCCGTAGTGATTGAAGTAAAATCGCGGCTGACTCAGGATAGTATCCGTCAAGTATTGCGAAGTTTGGAGCAGTTTAAGCTAGCCTTTCCCCACTATGCTGGCTACCGACTCTATGGTGCAGTGGCCGCTATTGAAATTGACAAAGATATGGATACCTATGCGTACAATCAGGGGCTATTCTTGATTCAGCAATCGGGAGATAGTGTATCAATTAGTAATACACCGGACTTTGCACCGCGCATCTGGTGATCGGGCTATATCATTAATCACCTGCCCATGAGCCGATGATGAGCTGATGAGTATCATTCCTCCGACTGACAGTTTTAACTTTTCTGAGAGCTTCGCGCAGAATGAGGCGGCGCTGGAGGAGTTGACCAGCGCGATTGTGTTTGGACAGGGAGCCGATACCATTACGCTGCTGTTGGTGCGGTGTAACTACGAGCGTCTGCGAGACCAGATGGTAGAGCAGCTGGAGCAAAGGTTGGATGAGGAGGAGCTGCAGGGGCCAGTACAAGTGCTGAGGTTGGGGGCTGATGACACCAATCTGTATGCTCAGCTGCAGACAACGCAAAACAGCCAGCCAGGAGCCGTTCTAGTGCTGGGCACGGAGCAACTGGGCTCGTTAGAAACATTTTTAGTAGAGCTAAACAAACGTCGAGAAGAGTTTCGACGAGAATTTGCGTTTCCATTGGTGCTGTGGTTTACCGATGAGGGCTATCGGCTGCTGTCGCAGTATGCCAATGACTTTGAAAGTATTGCCGGTGGCGAGACGATTGAGTTTACTCTGTCAGCAGAGACTCTAACCCAAGGTTTGCAACAGGCCAGTGAGCAGTTGTTTGCGACGCTCTTAGTAGCCAACACACCGGAATCGTTTAATCGACGATTAGAGCAGGTGGATTTTGACTATTTGCAAAATGATGAGCTGGGGTTGGCGCTGACAGAACTGCAGGCCCAAGGAACAAAGCTACAGCCAGACTTGCAAGCCAGTGTGGCCTTCGCTCAAGGGCTAAATTCGCTGAATGAAGCCGCCGCTGGGCTATTTGAGCAAAGCGCTAGCTATTGGCAGGGACGCAGCCCGTTAAAACATGGACTGTCTCTGTTTTATCTGGGACGGGCGCGTTACTACACGATCGATAGCATCAAATACCAAAGTGTTGCTGACTGGGAAAATGCCCTACCGCCGCTGCAAGAAGCTGTGGATGTTTTTGAACAGGCGCAACGGCCTGACCTGGTATGTAAGTGTATTAACCAGCTAGAGCGAGTGCTGCATCGCTTGCGCCGGTGGGATAGCCTGGAGGTCGTGGCGAAGAAAGCCGTAGATCTGCGCCAGCGCTACCCTAACCCCAATAAACAGGCGGAGAATTATGGATTTTTGGCAGATGTTGCCATGCAGCGAGGGCAGTGGCAGCAGGGAGCCGAACTAGCGCAGCGGGCATTAGACACTCTAGAAAGGCAGGGCAGCTGGTGGCGCATGCTGTATCTGGCGCGATTAGCAGAGGCAGACTATCGGTTAGGAAAACAGGAGTCGGCTATTGCCCATCTGCAAGCAGCCCAGGAAATGGGGGTGATGGAGCACCCAACGCTGTACAGCAATATATTGACGCAGCTACAGCAGCGACTACGGGAAAAGAAGCGTTATTTAGATGCCTTTAAGGTCAAGCAAGAGCGGCTAGCGGTTGAGAAACAGTATGGGCTGCGGGCCTTTATTGGAGCGGGACGATTACGGTCTCAGCGAACTGAGCAACGGATGACAGTGCGGTCTGAGCGAGAGACCCTAGAAGAAATTGCGCCGGAGATTGAAGCATCGGGACGCAAGCGAGACTTGGAGGAGTTGTTGAGTCGGATTGCGGGCACCACCCATAAGTTATTGGTAGTGCATGGATCATCGGGGGTAGGGAAGAGTTCGTTAATTAACGGTGGGTTGTTGCCTGCATTGCGGGGACGGTCGCTGGAGAATCGGCGGAATGTACCGGTGTTGGTGCGTAAGTATACAGACTGGCGCGGGGAGCTGGCACGGGCTCTAGCGACGGCATTGGAGTCTTTAAACCTGCCAGGGGTAGGCTTTGATATAGATGCTGGCAATGAGGCGAGCGGTGTTGGCGGCCCCCTAAATCCCCCAACCTTGGGGGACTTTGAGGTGGGTTCCCCCCAGGATTGGGGGGCTAGGGGGGCCTCCGGCCGGGATAGCCTGGTGGGGACTATTCCTAATCAACAATTGGCTGATCTAAATAGCCAAATTCTCAACGCTTTGCGGATTTGTGAGAATAACACCTTACGTCCAGTATTGTTGTTTGATCAGTTTGAGGAATTCTTTTTTGCGAATCCGGACCCGTTGGAGCGACGAGCGTTTTTTGGATTTGTTGCCGACTGTTTGGAGCTGCCGGGGGCACTAAAGATTGTTTTTTCAATTCGAGAAGACTACTTGCACTATTTGCTAGAAGCACGACAGCTGGTAAAGCAGAATCAGCTAGGGTCGATGGCACGGGCACAGCTAGAGGATATTTTAGGAAAACAGATTCTGTACGAGATTGGGAACTTTAGCCCGACAGATACAAAAGCGATTATTGAAAACCTGGCGTCGGGGGCGCGGATGTATTTGGAGCCGGGGCTGGTGGATGCGCTAGTGGCGGATTTGGCGGGGCCACTGCAGGAGGTGCGACCCATTGAGATGCAGGTGGTAGGGGCGCAGCTGCAGACAGATGGGATTCAGACGCTGTCAGAGTATCGAGGGCTAGGAGAGCAACCGAAAGAGACCTTGGTGCAGCGCTACCTGAATGATGTGGTAGTGGACTGTGGAGAAGAGAATCGGCAGCTGGCGGAGCTGGTGTTGTTTTTGTTGACGGATGAGCGGGGGACGAGGCCGCTAAAGACGAGACCAGAGCTGGTGAGAGAGCTGGAGGCATTGGGGGTGGTGCCGGATGCTGAGGATCTGGATCTGGTGCTGAGGATTTTGACCGGGTCGGGAATTGTGGTGTATTTGCCAGATACGCCGGATGACCGGTATCAGCTGGTGCATGATTATTTGGCAGAGGTGATTCGGGTGCAGCAGGCTCCGAGGTTAGAGCAGGTGGTGGCAGAGCTGGAGAAGGAGAAACGGCAGCGGTTGCTGTTGGAGGGTGAGAAGGCGGAGCTGGAAGCAGCAAATGAAGCGGCCAGAGGGGAGCTGATACTGATTCAGGGAGAGCGTGAAGATTTACAGGAGCAGAATCGGAAGGCGCGGCGAGGGCTGATGGGAACTTTGGTTGCAGCCAGCGTAGTAGCAGGCCTGACAGCGCATGCAACGATTAGGGCTAATCGAACCGATAATCAGGCAAAAGCCCAAGAGGCTAGTAACAAAATCGAAGTACATCAACAGCGGCAGTCCGCTAATTTTCAGCTGTTACGGGCTAATTCAGGAGTAATTGGTGCCAATGCTGAGCAATGGATCGCCAGCCAAGAGGTAAAGCAAGCTGAAAAAGATGTAGAGAAAGCCGAAGAGGAAATTCAGAAAACTCAGCAACAAGTAGACGTCATTAAACAAGAAGCTCAGCAAGCAGAACAAGTTGCTCAGGCGTCAGTGCAGGCAGCTCGTGAAAAACTCTCTGCTGCGCAGATAAGCTTACAGCAAGCGAATCTTGCTCAAGAAAAAGCTCTGCAGGAACAAAAACTTGTCAGGCAACAAGCTGAAGTGGCAAGGGAAGGTACTAAGCTTGAAATTGCTGGCGTGAGAGCGCTAAGGACATTTGAGCACGACCAAGGTAAAGCTTTATTAGAAGCACTCAAAACAGGTCAAAGACTGCAAAATTTAGTGGCAAGTAACAATATCAAGTCTTTAGCAAACTACCCAGCAGCTAGCCCTACCGCTACGCTGCAAACTGTCCTAAATCGATTGCAGGAAAAGCATCGGCTCGAAGGCCATCAAAACTGGGTCCTAAGCGCGGTCTTTAGCCAGGATGAACAGCGCGTCCTCACCGCCTCGTATGACGGCACCGCTCGGGTCTGGGACTTGACCACTGGCGAGGCGCAGGTACTCGAAGGCCATCAATCCGGGGTCATAAGCGCGGTCTTTAGCCAGGATGAACAGCGCGTCCTCACCGCCTCGTATGACGGCACCGCTCGGGTCTGGGACTTGACCACTGGCGAGGCGCAGGTACTCGAAGGCCATCAAAACGGGGTCCTAAGCGCGGTCTTTAGCCAGGA
>JBCDFI010000032.1:0-19869 GCA_039178155.1 Cyanobacteria bacterium P01_H01_bin.105 | reverse complement strand
GGGTGAAATTGGGTTGTTATTGGGTGTGGTCAGCTATGGGGCCGGACTGCTGGGTGCTATAGCTGCAGGGTTAAATATCTCTCGACTAGGCCGCAAACGAGCGTTGGTCATCTTTAGTGCCCTGCAGGGGGTTGCCATTGTTGGCTATTGCCTACCAGCTTTAGGATTTACACAATTGCCTGTACTCTACCTGGTCGCGACAATCGCCCAGTTTATTAACGGCATGGCGATGACGGCGCTGTTTACTGTGATGATGGATAATAGCGAGACAGCAACGGCGGGTACTGACTATACAGTACAGTCTTCTGTGGTCTACATTAGTGGAATTCTTGGCGCAACCTTCAGCGGTATAATTGCTGAAGCTATGGGCTATGGAGGTGTGTTTGCAGTGGCACTGTTGTTTGCTGTGGTAACAGTATTAGCCATTTCCTATCTCTTTGAGAATCTAGGTTAGCAAACCCGTGGCCTTTATCGATACAGACATCACAAAGAGCTTCAGCTCCTTTGCTCTGGCCTTAGTCGCTATACACAAGTCGAACCAACATATCTACGCATGCTACTGTGAAACTTCTTGTTCTACGCTCATGGTGGACAGGGTCACCCGACCTAGATCTACTGATACAACAAACCCTTGACGATGGCTTTGACGGTATCGAAGGGCCGATCCCAAAAGATAAACAACAACGACAGCGGCTCCGTCATCTCCTGCAGGACAACGGTCTGGCCTTTATTGCAGAGGCGACTACGGGTAGCGATCGCAATAATCCCAAAGACTGGTGGATTCCTCGTCCTGAACGCACTATAGACGATCACCTCAATGACCTCAAGTGGGTGATTGATCATGCCCACGATGTCGGTGCCCTGTTTGTCTCTACCATGTGTGGCTATGATGCCTGGTCCTGGCAGCAAAATGTAGACTTTTTTGGTCGTGCCCTGGAGCTAGAGCGTGCCTCTGACTATACGATTAGCTTTGAAACCCATCGTAGTCGCTCGCTCTATAATCCCTGGACTACTCGCGACTTGTTAAATCACTATCCCACCATGAAGCTTACCTGCGACTTTAGCCATTGGTGTGTCGTCTGTGAACGGTTAATTGATACGGAATGGCCTATTCTAGAGCTTTGTGCCAAACGGGCACATCACATTCAATGTCGGGTGGGCTATCCCCAACATGCCCAGGTCCCCGACCCGCGTGCGCCTGAATACCAGGAGGCTCTAGCAGCCCATGAACGATGGTGGAGTCTCATCTGGGAACAACAACGTCAACGGGGAATGGCTCAAACAACCCTAATGCCCGAATTTCTCTATGACGGCTACATGCAAACCCTGCCATATACAAACATGCCCGTTGCCGATGTCTGGGAAATCACTTGCTGGATGGCCCAACGACAGCGACAACGATTTGCTAATAACAACTAACAAACCCTATGGCAGGCTGGCACTCAGTTTGCAATAAGGCCAGACAGGAGCGCTTTCTGGCTCGACAGAGCGGGCTCGCTGGGTTTTAATCATGGCGATCTGACTAGTTAATAGAAAACTGGTAAAGCTGGCAATCACAATCACTGGCAACATAGCTGTTCCCGACAGAACGCTGAGAATTATGCTCGTACTGATCGGGGTTTTTGTTACCGCTACATTGACAGCCGCCATCAAACAGACCATCCCCAGAGTGGGATGAATTTGGGGAATCGCCAATGCAATGGCCAGACCTACGTTGGCACCAATAAAGAACAATGGAAAAATAAAGCCACCTAAAAAGCCTGAATGTAGCGTCAGGCTAATGGCAAACATCTTGGCTACCGCAATCATCAACAGGGCAGCTACTCCCAGCAATGCTCCGGTCTCAATCACTGTATGGATTTGCTCTTCGCTAAAAAATAGGGTTTGAGGGTAGAAAAAGGCAATCAGTCCAATGGATAAACCACCCAAGGTAGCAAGCAGAATGCGATAGTGCTCAAGGGGAGCCAGCAGATACCCGACCAGTCGAAAGACATAGATAAACATCACAGCAACACCGGCACCGACCACGCCCAACGCTAATCCTTCCAATAGATTGACTGGCGTTAGATCCGGGACTGATTCAAAATGGTAAAAACCACCGATTGTTATGCCTGTGCTGATCCGAAATACGGCAAAAGACAAGATTGCGGAAATAACAGCGGGTGCTAGAGCCTCATAATATTCCAGACCACGTCGATGGGGAATTTCTAATGCAAACAGTGCGGCTCCAATCGGGGCTCCAAAAAATGCGCCCAATGCTGCACTCATACCGCAAAAGGTGAGAACTCTCACTGAGGAGGTGTCTAGCTTGAGGGTATCTCCTAACCAGCTGCCAAAGCTGCCATTGACCTGCACTAACGGAGCTTCTGGCCCAGCGCTCCCGCCAAAGGTAATCGCGACGAGTGAGGCAATCACCATGGCCGGTGTCTTTTTAATGTCAATTCGACCAGGACTGTGGATTTTATCAACGACCTGAGCCATCTCTCCCGGTAGTCCCATCAGGTAAAGGATCAGACCAACACAAAATCCACCGATGGTAGTGGCAATCCAAACATAGTTAGAAAATGGTAACCAGCTAGGAAAATACGGCTCAACTAGCTCAGGAAAGCGATGCCATACACCGTGCATCATTCCTTCTAAAACAAAATAATAGACAGTGGCAACAAGTCCTCCAGTGATGCCAATGGCAACTGAACAGAGAACAAGTTTTGGATAGGTGAGCTGCTGATCCTGAGACATTGAACCTGTTTCTTCTGAAAATTGCTCAGTGCCGGATACCAAATCTGTTTGAATAGTCACTGATGTGAATCCTTTGCAAATTTACAACCTGGAAAATAGATAGGTTAAAATCATCTAAACCTATCGGATACCCTGTCTACATACGCTATGCTGACGTGAGATCCGAGGCGAGATTATCGTAAAATTAAAAACGTCTTTGGAAGGTTGAGTCTTAAGCTTATAGAGACTCACTGTACTGTTTGGTATCTTGAGCTACTCAGTGACGGTAGTGATGACTAAACCGCATACTCTCTATGCAAAAAGCCCTAATATCGTTAGATTTTTGAGTCTAATACGCGAGATTTTTTAACAAATGAAATGGGTACACTGACCATGGCGAACGTGGTAGCGGAGGGAGTCAAGCAGGCGATGACCACTGTTCAAATCTCTTGCCAAGATGTTCACTTTGTCCAAATTAAATGCCCTTTGCTGACCACCTCTCGTAATGTGCAAACCACCATTACCCAAGACAGTTACCAATGTATGGCCTATTCTGGTGGGGCTTCTGCTTTGGGTGTTGCTCTGGCCCTAGGAGAAATTCAATCCGAGCAGCTGAGCGCAGTGGATAGTTGTTCTAACTATAGTCTTTACTCATCTGTTGCTTCTACCTCTGCTGGTGTGGAGCTAAAAAACGGTGAGATTCTTGTTTTGGGTAATTCTCTCCATTCCCACAGTCGCTATCTGATTGACCACAGTGTGATGGCACATGCTCTTGATACGGAGGTGTTGAGCGTGCGATCGCAAGTGCCCAAGGCTCCCGTCGCTCCATCGTCAATGTCTTTGCCAAAGCAGAAGCATCACCATCCGGTCAAATTCTAGGCTGCCGTCATACCATGCTCGACGATTCCGACATCAACCATACCCGTATGGCCCGAGCCGTTGTCGGTGCAATTGTTGCAGCTGCAGTGCAAGACCCAATGGTCTATGTTTCAGGCGGCAGCGAACACCAAGGCCTACCGGGAGGCGGACCGATCGCAGTCATCAGCCAGAAACCCAGCAATCCAGACATCAACGCTCAGTAAAGACCTGGTTTCCTATCCCTAACTCCACCCAAACATACATATTTCTTTATTTTAATCATCTAGGTAAACGTATAAAAAAACACAATGCGCTCGGAGCACCTCGCCCGTAGGATATATCCAGTTGGAGTCCTTGGTTTAGCTCCCAAAGAGACAGATATTGTAGACTCTATTCCACCTAGCTATTTTAGGAAAAATATTGATAACTGGCGCATCGGTCAAGCGGCCACCATGTATTACCCTATTGCAGTCAAAGCTGGATTGTTATCTTTAAGTGTCCCCCCATACAACCCAGGGTGATTCAGAAATAGAAGGATGAATAAACGGGGGGGCATTGTGCTGATACTCACTATCCGTTCCAAGAGGCTATACACTAGCCTTGGGCGTGTTGAAGCGTGGACAACAATTAGCTCAAGCCAAATAATGATAGACTAACATCTATTAATTCTCTAGCTATGGCCAGGTCTGAGTCTGTAGCCAGTTGTTCAAATCTGCTGAGTGGCAGTACTGAAATCGTTAGAGCTGGTCAGCTTTTACACCCACCTGTTTATCCAGTAGCTAACTGTGCAAATTACCAATCAAATCCACCTGCGAAATTTACGGGGTGATGTCTTTGGCGGTGCAACCGCTGCTGTTATTGCTCTACCGATGGCCCTCGCTTTCGGAGTTGCCTCTGGAGCCGGTCCGGTCGCGGGTCTATGGGGCGCTGTCTTAGTTGGCTTTTTTGCCGCCCTGTTTGGCGGGACGCCCACCCTTATTTCTGAACCCACCGGTCCGATGACGGTGGTGATGACGGCTGTGATTGCCAGATTGACGGCGGCCGATCCTGAGAATGGCCTAACAATGGCCTTCACAGTCGTGATGATGGCCGGTTTGTTTCAGATTATTTTTGGGACATTACGGCTGGGTAAGTACGTGACGATGATGCCCTACACCGTGATTTCAGGCTTTATGTCTGGTATCGGCATTATCCTTGTCATTCTTCAACTCGCTCCGTTTTTAGGGCAGGCTAGCCCTACCGGTGGTGTTATCGGTACGCTGCAATCTATTCCTGCCCTACTAAATAATATTCAGCTATCTGAAACCATATTGGCCGTACTTACTATTGCCATCATTTGGTTCATGCCCGCGCGATTTAAAAAGGTGATTCCACCGCAGCTGATTGCGCTGATTGCAGGTACTGTTCTGTCTTTACTGGTATTTCCCGGTGCAGATATCCGACGAATTGGTGAAATCCCCATGGGTTTTCCGGTTCTTCGGATGCCTATGTTTAGTCCGGATCAGTTCCAACTCATGGTTGTTGATGCAGCTGTCCTCGGTATGTTGGGCTGTATTGATGCTCTGTTGACCTCGGTGGTGGCCGATAGTTTGACTCGAACGGAGCATAACTCCAATAAAGAGCTGATCGGTCAGGGTATTGGCAATATCATGTCTGGTCTATTTGGTGGCATCGCAGGTGCAGGTGCAACGATGGGCACCGTTGTCAATATTCAATCCGGTGGTAGAACGGCGCTTTCAGGCTTGACTCGGGCTGGGGTGCTACTCGTTGTCATTCTAGGTGCGGCTAACCTGGCTGCAGTGATTCCCCTTGCAGTTCTAGCTGGCATCGCCCTCAAGGTGGGTATCGACATTATCGACTGGAACTTTCTAAAAAGGGCTCATAAGGTGTCTCTCAAGGGGGCGCTGATCATGTATCTCGTGATTTTGTTGACCGTTTTGGTGGACTTAATTGTTGCTGTTGGTATCGGTGTCTTTATCGCCAATATTTTGACCATTGAACGCATGAGTCGCTTCCAGTCCAAATCTGTCATGACTATCAGCGATTCAGACGACACGATTTTGCTGAATACCAATGAGAAGCGATGGCTCGATGAAGCGAATGATCGGGTTCTCTTGTTTCGATTGAGTGGACCGATGATTTTTGGTGTAGCTAAAGCCATTAATCGGGAGCACAATGCAATTAAAGATTGTGATTCGGTGGTCTTTGACCTAGCGGATGTGCGGCATCTGGGCGTTACGGCTTCTCTGGCTGTAGAAAATGCGGTCAAAGAAGCCTTAGATGAAGGTCGTAATGTCTTTATTGTGGGTGCAACGGGTCAAGCTGGACAGCGGCTTGAAAAGCTTAAGGTCTTGAGTTTACTGCCTCAGGATCATCTCTTTGAGAGTCGTGAGGAAGCTCTAAAACAAGCGGCCCATGCTGTTACGTTACCGATATCTGAACCATCGGAACAGTCACCGTTAGACTATGGTTCCACCGCCTTAAGTTAGCTCTATCGGCATTGGAAGCTCGTCTCCGTGGGAAAAGTCCTGGAGTCATTGAATCTTGCAGTTCGGTAGTACTGTGTGTAGAAAGCCTAATACCCCATGAACACTCTTACCCTTATTTGGATTGTCCTACCTTTGTTTGTGGGGTTTAGTATTTATCTTCTACCGAATTTAGATCGCATTCTAGCAATAGCGGTTTCATTGGCTTCGCTGGGATATGGACTATGGCATGTGCTCATGCCAGCACCTGTGAGCTTACAGCTGTTAGATAGTTTTGGGGTCAGCTTATTTGTAGATGGGCTGAGCGGTTTCTTTATTTTGACCAATGCCATTGTGACCACGGCGGTCATTCTTTATTGTTGGCAAAGTGAGAAATCTGCTTTCTTCTATACCCAGGCCATTATTTTGCACGGCAGTGTCAATGCGGTGTTTGTCAGCGCGGATTTGATCAGTGTGTATGTGGCTCTAGAAGTCATTAGTATTGCTGCATTTTTGCTGATCGCTTACCCCCGGACTAACCGTTCAATTTGGGTCGGCTTACGCTATCTATTTGTAAGTAATACAGCCATGCTGTTTTACTTACTGGGGGCCGTGCTGGTTTACCAGGCGACTAATTCGTTTAACTTTAGTGGATTGGCCAAGGCTCCAACGGAAGCGATCGCACTTATTTTTATCGGCCTGTTGACTAAGGGTGGCATCTTTGTCTCAGGTTTATGGCTCCCTCTAACTCATTCCGAATCAGAAACACCGATATCTGCCCTACTCTCAGGCGTTGTTGTCAAAACGGGTGTTTATCCGCTAGTCCGGTTTGCTCTATTGGTGCCTGACATTGATCCGATTGTTCGCATTTTTGGTGTGGCGACGGCGCTGTTAGGCGTCAGTTATGCTGTCTTTTCTAAAGATGCTAAACGTATTCTCGCGTTTCACACGGTTTCTCAGCTTGGATTTATCTTGGCGGCACCTGCTGTAGGGGGTTTTTATGCCCTGACCCACGGCCTAGTCAAATCCGCCCTTTTTCTGATTGTCGGCAACTTGCCGAGTCGAGACATCAAAGTACTTAAACAAAATCCTATACCGACATCCCTGTGGGTAACGTTGGCCATTGCCAGCTTCTCGATCTCAGGCTTTCCTTTACTGGCAGGGTTTGGTGCTAAGGTACTCACCTCAAAAAATCTAGTCCCCTGGCAAGTGGTTGGCATGAACATCGCTGCGTTCGGTACCGCCATCTCATTTGCTAAGTTTATTTTTCTGCCCCATATCCACACTCAAGAGCCGACCACAGCCATCGTCAAAAAAGGCTTTTGGCCTGCTGTGGTGCTATTGCTGAGTGGACTGGTACTGGCCAATGGTCTCTATTATGAGGCCTACAGCATGAATAACATTGTTAAACCGCTGGTGACGATTGCTGCCGGTTGGCTGGCTTATTTGCTGATTTTTCAAAAGCTGTCGATCAAATTACCCCGCGTAGCAGAGCAGTTTGACCATTTGATTGGTGTTATGAGCCTGATGTTGACGTTTCTGTTTTGGATGGTGCTGGCATGATGGGCTGATAATGCAGCTAAAGTACATCAGGGAAATACATTAGGCGAAAACATTTTCCACAATGCATCTTGATACGGTGCATAGTACTGAGTCTGCTCTGTTTGAACATACTGTTCAAATTCTCTAGCTAATAAATGCAACATTTGCCTAACCAATTCCCAACTTACGTTCAAGGTGGGATAGAGCATGGCGCATAGCGGAAAGAGTTCTTGTTGGATTGATGTCGGGCTTTGCTCTAGGACACAAGTCCAAAGATAAACTTGGAACATCTCTGTATCACGGACGCTAGATACTCGCACATGAGGACTATTCAAACGATCGGTATACGAGCAATAGTTAGGGTAAAGTCGATGAATGTGATCAACTACACGGTTTGCAATCGTAGTGCTATGCGGTAGTAAAGACTGAATGATTTGCAAGCGTTCATCATTGTAAGTGTATTGAGCAGCCGCATTATAGGCTCGTTGGAGTGGCATATAAAGATGATCATCAATCACCTTAAAGTAAGACATTAGTATTTTTTGATCGGCTTTAGGCGTCTGTTGCAACAACGTTTGGCCACAGTAATGAAATTGCATGCTCACAAAGCCAATTAGCCTGGGATCTTCCTCCGTATAACGCTGACGCACCTCTCCTAATCCACTAGAGATCAGGACTGATAGTCTTTGGGGAGAAATACGTTTTGCATAGGCTGCTAATGTTTTCTCAAAAACGTCATGAACATCCTTAGAAACTGCCCATGGATCAATCAGATTATTGTTGATTCGGTGTCTTTTAACTTCAGTAGATAGAAACGATTCAGTCAAATTCCATGCTTTAGCACTGGCTGACCTGAGCTCGCCTGTCAGATGCTCAGCAATAGCTTTTCGGGTAATGAGGGGTTCCACATTGTCGGCTAGAGCTTGCACATATTTCTGCGCCCAAAGTTCCGATAAGTGTATCGGTTCTGATGGCGTGGGTACCTGAGAAGTACCTAACTCTACATTAGTTTTTTCTTGAGGAAACACGTTGATGCACCTATCTGATATTTGTAGCTCAGAACACTAAAGTCTTCTCAAACTATGGTATTCAAGACAAAAAACAATCATTCTTGCAGAAAAGTGATTTGAGAGATGTGACTGGGTAGGCGTACTATGACACTTTTCTCCTATTTTCAGTCTAGTATTGAATTTAAAATTTAGAAACGTAAAAACTTGTGTCAATCACTCAAAATTTACGCTAAATAGCACTGGCCTGTTGATAGAACATGTGCTTAAAGCCTGTGCTGTTTAAAAACTCTAGGGTACTCAGCGGACAAAAGTCCGTTTCCGCAGCAGGTATGACCTGTTGACCAATCAAGACGTGAGAATTCGCTTAAAAGACAACCCTTAGATATCTGCTTGCACATGTTTGTACACATCTATGTATGCAGGATTTGAGGAAAAGAATGTTTGGTCTGCTTATAGTGATTACTTTGATGGTTAAACAACAGTCTTCACATTAGCTTTAAAGAAGGTTTATTTTGACTTTAAAACCAGTCTTTGGACTCAGTCGTACTAAGTATAGTGAGTAGGCTCAACTGATGGTAATGCAACAGTTACAGATTACGCCCATGGTGTTTTGAACCAGAGAGAGTCTAATGTATACGTCTTGAACAAGCATTAGGCCATTGCATTAGGCCATTGTGTCTGCACCCAGACACTCTAAGCTTTTGGGCTCTTAGGTCCTGAAAGAGATTAGCCTCAAGACAACATCAGTTATTCCTTACGTTTGATTAGCAACTTGAGAAGGGCATTTAGAGGCCCGATAACGATCATGCTTAGTAAGCTAATGCGCTCTACTACGGCCAAAATTGTCCTTGCAATATTGGCATGTTGTCTATGTATTTTTAGTCCATCTCTAGTGCCGACTACAACAGCACACAATTTGGGCCAAAGCTACATATATTTCCAAATTAGAGAAGATACCATTTCAGCCAGGGTGGAGATGCCAATTTCAGTTCTCCAAACCTACATCAGCGATGTGCTCCTCAATGGTCGTATGCAAGTAGAGGCTGACGACGACCTACTAGTAGGAGAGAGCATCGACTCTCTAGGAATGATGCGGCTAGTCGCCTTTGTCGAAGAGACCTTTACCATCAAAGTCCCCCTAGAAGACATTACGATCCAACACTTTTGCACACCATCGAAGCCATTGATCAATATCTAATGAGGAGAATTAGCCATGGTGCCGGATAGTCAGTCCAACAGTCAGTCCAACAGATTGAGCCAACAGATAGATACCCTAGCATCAAAGTCTAATCTGACGCCGGGGCAGCTGCTGCTATGGTTGGGCCAAAAGCTCAACCCGGAAACTCCCCTGTACAACGTGGTGTTTAGCTTCACCATTCAAGGAGAGATTGATCTCGCTCATTTCCAACGGGCATTTCAAGCATTAGTAGTCCATAGCGATATTCTCCGTCTAACCATTACCGAGTCGGACGGTATTCCTCACCAGACGGTCGCCCCCACGTCAAACTATTCGCTTCCATTTATAGATTTTTCTACAGATTCTACAGATATAGATCCTACCCAAGCATCACAGACATGGATGCAGCAACGTTCCACATGCCTTCTAAACCTACAAGATTGTTTATTCGATTCGGCACTGCTAAAACTATCGTCGGATCGGTTTATTTGGTATTTAAATCAGCATCACTTAATTACGGATAACTGGTCGGTTTCACTGCTCTATCGGCAGTTACAAGAGTATTATGGTCAATCGCTGACCGGCACGTTAGCCACAGCTACTGACCTACCCGCCTACCTTCACTATGCAGAATCAGAACAACAGCCAGCATGGCATCAACAGGCTATTACCCATTGGCAACAAAAACGAGAGTGCATAACATCGTCAGTGCCTTTATATGGTCAGACAACAGAGCTAGCCACCACTCGCACAGAGCGTACCTATTTTGAACTAGGCCCAGAACGGTCTGAGGCATTACGCGCATTAGCCAAAACCCCAGAAGCTCTCACACTATCCATTCATCAGTCTCAGTTCAATCTGTTTTTAACCCTGGTGTTTGCCTATCTATATCGAATCAGTGGCAGTCATGACCTAGCCATTGCCGCCCCTGCCCATAATCGACCAACACCGATTCTAAAACAAACACCGGGCGTCTTTATGGAGCTGTTCCCACTCCAGGTAGAAATTGAAGCAGAAGAAACCTTTACCTCACTTTTAGGCAAGGTGTCCAGAGAGTCCATGGCATTTTTGCGCTATGCCCAGTCCGGCGTCAGTCACCATGGCATCAGTCGCAACGTTAATGTTGTTCTCAGCTACATTAACGTCACCTTTTCTGATTTTCATGGCATGCCAGTCAAAACAGACTGGATTCATTCGGGGTATGGAGACAATCAGCACCATCTGCGACTGGAGGTGCAAGACTTTGATGCCACCGGAAGTTTTATCCTACAGTTTGATTTTAATCGCGACTTAATTGCTGATCCACAGCATCAGTGGGCGACCGAACATTTTTGTAAATTGTTGGATGCTTGGCTGGAAGATGCACACCAGGAAATTGAAGAGGTAGATATTCTGGCAGAAGAGGAGCGAGCCTCACTATTTGATACCGGGTTCACCATCTCGCTTACGGGCTAGGAAACCACCTCCCATCCAGCTAGTTACAACACCCAGATTAACGACGCCTTGCTCACAGCCCTGACCCAGACTTTAGAATATGATGACAGAGTAAAACTGTTCCGTGCAAATATTCAAATTTTGGATTGGTACTTTGGTCGAGAGCTGGGGTGGCAGGTAGTGGTCAAAGACGGCGTGGAGCTAACAACAATTCCTGGATTCTTTGGAAACTTATTTAATCAGCGCTCGACACCGCTGTTGGTGGAGCAAGTTCAAAAATACCTTACGAGGTTGAAGTGATGGCTATTTAACGTTTCAAATCACACACACTTATACACCTATGACCGCTCAACCCGCTCGAATTCTACAGATAGTGCCTCGACTCTTCCCCGACGTGGATATGTCGGGACTATTCCTTACCACTAGCCCACCAGCTCTACGACCACAGTCAGATTCTTTCAGACTTCTTGGTATTTAGACCCAACCCGCGACTGCAGCCAAAGCTAGATCAGTTTGCCGTGCATCGGCTTAATCACCATACGGCACAAGGACTGGTGAACCAGGTGACTGAAAATATATCAACTATTTTTCTTCAATACAGTAATTACCCGTACCTGCTGGGCAAACTAGATACGCCGATGTGGTTGGTCGATGCCCTAAAAATTCTCAAACAGAGGGGATTACGGATTGTAGTGATGTTTCATGAGCTGCCCACCCTGCGCTATAAGCAAATTCGCTGTCCTAACTTTGTACAGCGGCGGGTATCTCGTGGGGCCGAGTGGACTGAGTCCCCCATCCACTGTGTGCCGAATTTTTCAACCATTGGGGAATTGGGGAAAGTGCCGCCGCTGCCTGAACGGCAGCGTTCGTTGATTGTATTTGGCAGTAGCGATCGCACCCGCGTCTATCGCCATAACACCCAAACAATCAACCAAGTTTGCCAACTACTAAAGATCGACACCCTATACGATATAGGGCGTCCAAAGGACACAGGATGGGATTGTGGCTAATCATCATTATGTGGTGACGTCATCGCTGCAAGAATTTGCTCAACCCTCGTCATTACAAGCGATTGCGGATAATGCCTATGCCCACTATCAGGCTCGGACGCTGGCCCAATGTGCGGCTCAGTTTAGTCAATTGCTCTATCCGGTCGCATCTGCTCCGACGATGAATACTGACATATATACAGAAATCGGTCCTTATTGTTATTGATTTTGATATGCGCACACAGGCGGTCGGTAATCATAGTGATATGGGTCAACTGTCACCCTGCCCCAAGCTGTTTGTTGTCGGTTGCCCACGCTCGGGCACATCGTGGGTAACATCACTGATTGCTCAGCATCCAGAAATCGTGGTGGTCCCAAGGGAGACCCATGTTTATCGGCTGGTATATGAGCCATTTGTGGAGTTGCCAAGGTGGACCTGGCAACAACGATTGCGGGCATGGAAGGGAATTTTGCGACGCTATGGCTTAAAGTCCCTACTGTTTGGCTTTAAACCTGCAGACATTTGGCCAGGGATTTTGCGAGACTATCAGATCCTAAATCGACCTAATAGTCATGGTCTGCATGGACTAGTCAGCTACAGGGAGCTAAGTTTACTAATCAAAGCCATTCGGGCTGAGGTTCTAGAAACTAATCGAGGGTTGGTCCAAGCAGAAGAATTGATTGCGGCGATGTTTGATCGTTTCTTTGAACGGTACGGTAAACCTGGTCAAACGGTTTTAGAAAAAACACCGATGCACATTCGTTATGCCGAGCAAATTTTGTGTCGGTTTCCAGAAGCTCGCATCATTGAGGTACTTCGAGATGGACGAGATGTGTGTGTGTCCTACAATGCGCTGGCAAAGCGAGAACGATGTGCACAGATCGGTACAGCTGGCGCAATTCGTCAGTGGAAGCAGTGTGTGGAATGGGGCGATCGCATTCGGGAGCGACCTGGCCTACGGTCTCGGGTACATACGGTACGGTACGAAGCACTCAAGGTCGATCCAGAGAGAAGTTTGCAGCAGATGTTTGAATTTGCCAACTTGAACTGGGATAAAACACAGGTGAAGGCCATTGTAGCTGCAGCAGATATTAACCAAGTGGCGCAAAAGGGCGATGGGCAGTATGTAAGATCCGGCTCAGTAGGGGATTGGAAAAAGCATCTGTCTGAGGCTGAAATTAGGATGTGTGATCAGATTGCCGGAGAACAGCTGGTCCGGCTTGGCTATAGGGCTGGTAGATGAGCGATCGCCCTGGACGTTTGCACTGAACGGTTTCACTGCCGTGCCACGATGGTTTTGCCATACCAGAGATGGGGCAATCTTGTTAATTAGGGTACATAGCTCAGCTCATCAGATCTGTAGCGATTTGATTACTAGTTTCGACCAGGGTTTCCAGCTGCACAGTCGTTAACCGACCTTGATCGATCACCTTTTTACCATTGATAAAGCTGTAGTCTACGGCAGCGGGCTGGCAAAAGATCAGAGCGGCGACAGCATCGTGGTGACTGCCAACCAAAGCCGGGGTATCCAGATTAAACGCAATAAAGTCTGCGGACATGCCAGGGGCTAAATAACCAATGTCGTCTCGCCCCAATACGTTGGCCCCGCCCCGCGTCGCCAGTTCTAAGGTTTGACGGGCTGTAATGGCGGCGGCGGACTGGTCCCGTACCCGTGCCAATAGAAAGGCAGTTCGGGCCTCCTGCAACAGATGACTAGCATCGTTAGAGGCAGCTCCATCCACACCGATACTGACATTGACTCCAGCCGCCAACATTTTACGAATGGGGGCAATGCCGCTGGCTAGCCGCATGTTGCTACAGGGACAGTGGGTTACCCCGGTGCGAGTATGGGCAAATTTTTGGATGGCGTCGTCACTGAGCTGAACGCAGTGGGCATGCCAAACATCGGCTCCGAGCCAGCCCAGGGATTCGGCATAGTCACCGGGTCTCAGGCCAAATTTTTCCAGGCTGTAGTCTACATCGCTTTTGTTTTCGGCCAAATGGGTATGCAGACGCACACCTGGATAGGTGCGGGCCAGAGTGGCGGACTCACGCATGAGATCGGGTGAGACTGAAAAGGGAGAACAGGGGGCTAGCACCAGACGCAGCATGGAATGACGGCTGTTGTCGTGGTAGGTTTCGATCAGCCGCTGAGAGTCTTTAAGAATGTCAGCTTCAGGTTCTACCAAACTATCGGGAGGAAGTCCGCCCTGGCTTTCTCCCACACTCATGCTGCCGCGACTGGCGTGAAACCGGAGGCCAATGTCTTGCATCCCACGAATTTCATCATCGAGGGTACAGTCATTGGGAAACACATAGAGGTGATCGCAGGCGGTGGTGCAGCCAGAAAGCATCAGTTCGGCGGCCGCCATCTGGGCACTGGTGTAGATGGCATCACTGGTGAAGTTAGCCCAAATAGGGTAGAGGGTCTGAAGCCAGCTAAAGAGATCGCAGTCTTGAGCGGCGGGTACGGCTCGGGTTAGGGTTTGGTAAAAGTGGTGGTGGGTGTTGACAAGACCGGGTAGAACAATGTGTCGGTTGTGCAGGTCTAGGATTTCGGGGGTGGATGGGAGTGCGATCGCATCTATCTCGTCAGTTGTCCCCACCTGTTGAATGACATTATCTTCAACCAGGATGGCCCCATCTCGAATCTCTCGTCGCTGATCGTCCATGGTGACCAGCGTATGGATATGTTTAACCAGTAGGGTGCTCATTTATAATTCTTATTTAACTGCCGCGATAGGTACTATAGGACCAAGGCGATACCAATAGAGGCACATGATAGTGAGCCGTGGCATCAGCAATACCAAATCGAATAGGGATTAGATCTAAAAAAGGGACTTGGGGAAGAAATATCTCCTTAGAGACCAACTCCTTAGCAGCAAAATAGTCACCTACCCAAAACCGTAACTCATAAACACCAGGAACCATGTTCTCTGCTGTCAACAATGGGCTATCGGTACGACCATCGCTGTTGGTAACCATATGGGTGAGACAGTGTTCACTGTCACCGTCTCTGTTACCGTCTAGATAATAAAGCTGCACTTGAATCCCTGCTCCAGGGCAACCGCCTGCTGTATCTAAAACATGGGTAGTCAGTTTACCCCCGGCCTGTTCTGTCATGATCCAATAGTCTCTTCAGTACGGTGATATCGCTGCGGTAATATTACTTGATGATATTAATGCATTGGGCCTAACAAAATTGTTTCTGAAATCGCATCCATAATATTGGTGCCATCTTCTGAAGCCAGCTCAGTGTACCACTGCTGGGTTTTATCGGGGACTTTTCCATGGGTCATTTCTGAGCGCTTACGGGCCTTGAGAATAATTTGAGTCACCCGCTCTAAACGACTCTCTTGATAACGCTCCAACGCATCTGCCACACTGATATTAGTGGTGAACAAATAGTTTGTCAGTGCCCAGGCATCTTCCATAGCCTGACAACCGCCCTGACCTAAGTCGGGGGCCGTACTGTGGGCAGCATCACCAATCAGGGCAATGCGACCGTTGACTAGGGTTTTGAGGGGTTCGATATCGTGAATCTCCACTCGATTAGTCTTGTGTGGATCAAGCTGCTGAATCAGTGTCTGCACCGGTTTGGCCCATCCAGCAAAGTGTTCTGACAGTTCCTGACGATAGGTATCAGGAGTGCTCGATGTGCCCTTGGGTAAGGGTACATCGAGAAAGAAGTAAAAACGATTGTCGCCCACTGGCATCACAGAAGCTCGCTGACCGTCAGCAACATAGATATCCCAGCTGTTGGCAGGAGCGAGATCATCACTCACCGGCACCAGTCCATTCCAGTTGACATAGCCCACATAGCGACGTTCGGTAGGCTGCCCTAAAACATGGGTACGAATGATGGAATGGGTACCATCTGCACCAACAACGACATCGCCCGTTGCCCGATGACCATCCTCAAAAATAGCTGTTGCGCCATCCGGTGTTTGCTCAATAGCAACACAGCGCTTGTTTAGCTGCACCTGATCAGCCCCAAAGGCTGTTAGCAACATTTGTTGCAAGTCAGTTCTCGCCACAGGATACGGCGACTGACCGACCTGGTCTATTAAGGGCGACAGACTAAATCGAGTGAGTAAATCCCCGGTTTTACCCTCGTAGTAGGCCATCTGTTCCATCGGACCGCCAATGCGAGCAATTTCACTGCCTAACCCCAGACGATTAAGCACTTTCACGCCGTTAGACCATAGCGATATACCGGCACCAGCAGGGCGTAGGACCGACACTCGGTCATAAACTTCGACATCGTATCCTGCTTGTCGCATGGCGAGGGCTGTCGTCAGCCCCCCCATGCCTGCGCCAACAACAATAACTTTTAGCTTTTCCATAGAGGATGAGTAGATGATGCTAGTGAATGGTAGGCTCGCTGTACTGGTGAATCACTCAACCAATTCTAAGCTTATAGCAAATGCATGGGACCAGCATGATGACTTACCATTCACAGCGCAAACCTAAAATGAGAACTGAGTCTGCAGGTTGAAGACGTGAATATCGGGGTTGTCACTAAAATTGTTAGCATTCCGAATCCAATAATAGGATGGAACAATAGCAATATTACTGGTCAACGGATAGCGGTAAGAAACCTCGAGTTCCTCCTGAACGGCCCCGTCACCACCGCCAGAAATCATAAAGTTACGACCATCGGTGATATCAAACGGCTGTAGGTAAGACACGGTTGCCAAGGCTCCGGGTTTAAATAGATCAGGAAAGGCTAGTCCTAGTTGAAGAGATTGAGCATTAACTTCCCCATCGGGGCGTCCAGGCGTAATTGCGGACAGGTTAGTGCTGCCATAGCTATAGCGCCCAAACAGTCCCAGCCAGTCTACTGGCTGCCAGTCAAAATTAAACAAAAAGGTATCGGCAGTCGCACCGTCTAAAGGTCCGCCAAAACCATCATCGGCAAAGCCATAGAGCGGTTCACTCACGGCACCTCCAACGAACCCGTTAGCGTTAGCTTCTAGTTCGCTGCGGGTATAAAGAAACCTGAGGGCTAAGTCGTCGGTGGGAAACACCTCCAGCTGTGCCGTCAGCGTGTTGGCTCCATCAAACAATCCCCGTGAGGCATCACTGGATGAGCTATTTGAGATAAACTCTGTCGCTTCTGCCAGGTAGCCAAGCGATAGCTCAACTTTGTCAAATACATCCCACTCAACAACGACGCCAGCGCCGCGATCTACGGCGTTAACCTGGGTGCCACCACTGGAGTTAAAACTGTTTGCACCAGTCACTAAAAACGTGTATTTATTATTGTCAAAGTGTCGGTACCAGTTGATTTTAGGCCCAGCTGTCACAAAGACTTTGTTTCCTAGCGGGAATGAGTAAAAAGCCTCCCGTAGAATAACGTCGTCCTCTAGCCTGCCCCCTTGCTGGGCTGTGAAAGGTGTACCAAAGGTATTAAACAAACCGGCAGAGGCCAAGCTGTTGGCTGGGGCCACACCATCGCCTACAGCTAGCTGTAAAATCAGTCGGTCTTCACCTGTAAAAGAGGTTATTAAATTAAGCCAGGTGAGATAGCTAAAGGTAACCTCGGGCTCGTCGGTAATGGTGCGAACAACGGGATCTCCGTTGACATCACGAGCCGGTGCAAAAACGTTGATCCCCTCTGCTTGAATGTCGCCACTGGTCGATATTCCCGTTAGATGGCCAAATACTCTGCCGCTGAGCTTTGTTGTTGTGGAAAACTGATTGGCTTCTAACTCGGCAACATTGGCCTCTAGCACATCAATCCGCTCGCGAATAGATGATAGTTCAGCTGCGAAGTCTGCTTGTAAGCGCTGAATGGTTTCTAGATCGGAGTCTTCGAGCGCGCCGGTTAGGGAGAGTACAACATCTAAACAGGCATTTAATCCAGCTGCAAACTCATAGCGAGTCATGGCTCGATTGCCCCGGAATGTGCTGTCAGGATATCCTTCAAGACAGCCGTACTCCTCGACCAGACGAGTTAATGCTGTATAGGCCCAGTCGGTTGGCAAAACATCATCCAGCTCGCTAACGCTAGT
The DNA here is from genome assembly GCA_039178155.1 of Cyanobacteria bacterium P01_H01_bin.105. Classification (GTDB taxonomy): domain Bacteria; phylum Cyanobacteriota; class Cyanobacteriia; order Phormidesmidales; family Phormidesmidaceae; genus Leptothoe. The sequence continues at coordinate 1,658 of JBCDFI010000032.1, read as the reverse complement.
CACTTGAGAGAGATTGATCGGTCTTGGTAAATCTCCTGATGAGACTTCTGATGCTTCAGAAAAAAACGCGACCTCTTTGAACTCGGTATTGACAGACTCGACCGCAGCCCGCCTGCTTTCAGGATAATCAATTGTTAGCTCAGAACTGGACTCTAGTTCTAAAAGTTCTGTCCCTACGCCTATCTGCTCACTGGCAAGCACAGCTCCGCTTAAAACACTCAGCCATGCACCCGTTGTCAACAATACTTTACAGAAAAAAGAAGACCTGATCGAAGTCTGCGCACCTTCTGACTCTATGCCCATCTAGCCAATTCCTCACACCATGGAATTTCGTTGTTGCACCACGCTATCAGCCCAAATAGATGCCGACTGTATACAGAAGAACATTTTTTGTTTGATATTTAGCCTTAAATACTAAGCAGAAATACGTAGGATAATTATCAGGCTGTTATGGAATAACAGGTTGTGGGGCAATTCTATGCTCCCAGCATCGGGGATCAATGCTTGACAACGAGGAGAATTTAGGTGACCGAAAAACAGGGATTTATTCAGTATCCGGATGAGACTGTAGGAGATATACCGCCTGAACCTGCGATCGCAAAATCTACAGATTTAATCTATGGCTTATCAGACAAGCCACCGCTACGCGATACGCTCTTTGCAGCAGTACAGCACGTTTTAGCCAGCTTTATCGGCATCATTACCCCATCCTTAATCATTGGCGGTGCCTTGGGTCTCGAACCCGGAGACAGAGCTTACCTGATTAGTATGTCTTTGTTTGTCTCAGGTATTGCCACCTTTATTCAGACTCGACGAATTGGCCCGGTGGGCTCTGGACTTTTGAGTATTCAAGGCACCAGCTTTGCCTTTATCGGCCCGATTATTGGGGCTGGGACAGCTGCGATCGCCGGGGGGGCTACACCAGCTCAGTCACTGGGACTGATTTTTGGCATGTGTATGCTTGGCTCTTTAATTGAGATAGTCTTTAGCCAATTTATCGAAGTCATCAGTCGAGTGATTACTCCGCTGGTGACGGGTACTGTCGTCATGCTGATTGGACTTACCCTAATCAATGCAGGGGTTTTAGCCATGGGGGGAGGAGCCTTAGCCAAACAAAATGAGACCTACGGCAGCGCTCAGAATCTATTTTTGTCCATTCTGGTTTTGGCCATTATTATCATTCTCAACAGCAGCCGCAATACATTTCTGAGGATGGCATCCATCGCTATTGGTTTGATTGTTGGCTATATTGTTGGACTATCTATGGGAATTGTCGATCTCAGCCGACTCAGCCAAATGTCGGTATTTGCCCTGCCAATTCCATTTAAGTATGGATTTGGATTTAATCCAACCGCATTTATTCCGTTTGCATTTTTATACCTGATCACCACCATCGAATCCATTGGCGATCTGACCGCGACATCGGTTGTTACCGGACAGCCGATTCAAGGAGAAACCTACTTCCGACGCATGCGAGGTGGGGTTTTAGGCGATGGCATTAATTCTTTTATTGCTGCTATATTCAACACGTTTCCCAACACCACCTTTAGTCAAAACAACGGCGTCATTCAACTGACAGGGATTGGCAGTCGCTATGTGGGCTACTTTATTGCGCTCATTCTCAGTCTATTGGGTCTGTTTCCCGTTGTAGGAGGTGT
>JBCDFI010000031.1:0-19966 GCA_039178155.1 Cyanobacteria bacterium P01_H01_bin.105 | reverse complement strand
CATCGTCCGCGTCTGTAAATCGTTCATCCACACTTTGACATAGGGCTGATGGCTGTCGGCAGGTACGCGCACTTTAATGGCAATCCATTCTCCAGCCACTAGTTCCTGGTTAGGTACTTCGAGGGTTGGAGGCAACATCTGAATCGGTTCTTCTGTTGCTTGAGGGCGTCTCTTATTGCTCAACTGAGACCGTTTTGGCGGTTCATAGACTACAAACTCGTTGCTTTGTAGGTTTCCCTCTGATGGTTGGGTGTCAGAAGGTTGTAGAGCTTGCTTTACTTCTAGGGAGTGGCGATAACCGTCTTGGGTCAGCAAGTTAAGTTTTTGCCAAAACCTTTCCCGTAGCTGTAATTTTTGAAAAGCCCGATCAATATTGACTGTGGCTGGATTCCACTGGGGAGTTGCTGGGGAGTCATAAGAGTCTTGCTCCGTATCTTCGAGGATAGAAGATCCCTCTTGAGGGGTGTCTTCTTGGAGAGCTGCGGTTGCTAGTTCAAGATCTAAATCATCGTCTTCAATATGGCTGAGTTTGAAGACTCTGGGTTCAGCAAATGGCAGGGGGGTATCGTCTGACTCAGATTCGTCGCTTTGGAGATTTTGCACCTTTGGTGCGGGTTTTGAGGGATTGCTTTCAGCTGGACTCAGGTCAGCCGGACTCAGGTCAGACGCATTGATTTCTGTATCTTCTTCCGCTTTAGGAGCGGAAATGGTTTCTCGATGCTGATCGGCCGCTGGTGCAGACGATGGATTTTCGTCTTCGGACTTGGCTTTTAAGCTGTCGGACTTAGTCGAAAATGTTGGCAGCTCTGGCTGACGGTCAGAATCAAGCTCTACATTGTTTAGCGGTTTAATTTGGGGGGGAAGGGTAAGTCCTTCAGACGGGATGATTTCTTTTGGCAGGATTGGATTAGTGCTGGTGAGAAGCGTCTCTGATTTTTCTGGAGGCGTTACAAACGCTTCGGTTGATCCTGGAAAGATTGAAATCTCTTCTTCAAATTCGAGGTCTGGCTGATTTGCGATCGCATCCAGCATTTGAGCCAGCCCCATCGTTATCGTAAACGAAGCGGACGCCAGTACCGTCTTATTCGGGGCCTTATCCCCATCAACTAGCGAAATCGCCCCCAAAATCACTTGGGTAGAAAGCTCATCTGGCAAGGTGATCGTGACTGAAAACGGCGAGCGCAACGGCTGATTGGGTATATCAAAAGCCATTTCCTTAATGGTACTAGCTGTTTGGGGATCTCGTAACTCGACCCACAGCTTTCCCTTAGATAAAGAACTCCTAGACCCTTGAGAGAGATGCCCTACTAAGTTTAGGGGGTGTCCTAGCTGAGCGACATAGGCCTGCTGTTTTAGCTGTAGCTGAAACGTATCAATCGTTGGAGATAAGGAACTATCTGTTGCTAGGCCGTCGGTCGTTGCCTGATCCTCAAGATTTGGAGTATCAATCGATTGAGACTGACCATCCTCAATCGAATTCTCTGACCAATTTGGCTCCCAATCGTCCTCATCCCGAGGCGTAACTTGCAGCTGTACCGAGTAATGCCAACCACCTTCTCCCAAAAAATCATCGATTACATTGGGGCTATTGCAGTCAATTTCCCAACGACCTGGACTCAGCTGTATAAATGGAAAGATAGCCAGCAGCCCCGAATCATTTGTATCTGCTTTGCGTTTACGAACACGACGACGAGGAGGAATCTCATCCAGCAGCAGCTGGTTGACCCGAATTTCAACAGATGTACTGTCGTAGCTTGTATGGGCAGCCATACGATAGCGACCTTCCAAAATTTCTACCTGCCTGGTTTCAAGCGGCAGCCAAGTCTGATCGCCTTCCTGCTGAATCAAAAACTCCCAATAACGCATACTTTAAACACCTGTCAGAGACTTGCCCCTATTGCCTACAGCCATTGGCGTGTATCTACCAAGCAGCCACAATATAGGGGCAATCCTAGCAAACATAGCTACGATTCTCACGTTTTTTCGTAAGAGTCACGGTTTTCCCATAAGCTTTCTCTACAATAGCCACGATAAAGCTAAAGAAATATAGTGAAATACACTTTTTAGCGGCTCGATTTGAGTAAGACAGGTGGAAAAAAGTCAGAAGCACCCGTAGAGAACTATAGGAGTGGCTGAGGGTAGCTGATAGCATAGCCCTGAACATAGTCTATGCCCAAAGCCTGAACTTTTTCCAGGACAGCTAAATTTTCAACATATTCAGCAATAGTCTTAAGTCCCATAATATGGCCGATATGGTTGATTGATTGCAGCATGGCGCAGAGCACATCATCCGTGGGGGCCTCTTTGACAAAGTTGCCATCAATTTTTAGATAGTCTACCGGCAGATGTTTGAGATAACTAAACGACGACATCCCGCTACCAAAGTCATCTAGGGCAAAATTGCAGCCAAGCTTTTTCAACTTTAAAATAAGGTCTGCTGCTTTTTGCAGATTGGCAATAGCTAAGGTTTCCGTAATTTCAAAACAGAGTATTTCAGGATTGACCGGATACTGTTGTAATTGCTCTTCTAAAAAGCTGATAAAGCTCTCATCATTTATACTAGAACCCGATAGATTGATACTGTAAATCGTCTTAGCAGCAGGTGTGTGAGATGCCAAATAGTTGAAAATGCTCTTTACTACCCATCGATCAATATGAGGCATGAGATTATATCGTTCAGCTGTTGGCAAAAACGCCATGGGCGGTGAAATCTCTCCTGTTTGGGGATTGGGTAAGCGTAGCAAAATTTCACACAAACAACTGTCAGTAGAGTTAGGATTAGCCGGTTTAATGGTTTGAGAATACAGTTGAAACTGGTCTTCATCAAGGGCTTCTGTAACCCGTGAAAGCCATTGAAAGTCTTCTGTCTGCTGATGAATGCCAGCATCATCTGGATGATAAACCTGTACCCGATTACGACCTTTATTTTTTGCAGCATAGCAGGCTGTGTCTGCTAATTTTATAACCTGCTCGCTGTTCGTGTTATTAGATGTAATCGGAACGATACCGATACTGACACCGATACTAAATACCTTCCCGTCATAGAGAAAACGAAACGCTTGAATGCTGCGACAAAATGACTCCGCAATTTGCACTGCACGAGGTAATCGACAGTTATATAACAGTAATCCAAACTCATCTCCTCCCAGTCGCGCCAAGACATCTGTCTGACGAATTTGGCTACGCCAAAGATCTGCCACCTGAAGCAACAGCTTATCGCCGGCCGCATGGCCACAGGTATCGTTGACTGCCTTAAAGTGATCTAGGTCCATGTAGCACAACATATGCTCTGTCTCTCGCATTGATAGCTCATCAATCGCATTGTTTAGGGAGTAAATAAACTTTTTTCGATTGAACAGCTCTGTGAGCGGGTCATGGAATGCATGCCAAGCAAGCTGTTTGGCTATACCCCGCTCTTCTGTGACGTCATGAAAAACGAGGACAGTGCCTAAGACTTCACCAGTGGCTGACCGAATGGGAGCAGCAGAGTCTCCAATCGCAAATTCTTGTCCTGTTTTAGAGATAAGAGTAGGATGGTCACTCAGGCTGATTGTCTTTTTTTCTTTGATAGCCTGTAGTGCTGGGTTCTGTAGAGCTTGCCTAGTATTACTATCAACGATTCTACAAACCTCTGAGATAGAGCGTTGTTTTGCTTCCTTTGCCAGCCAACCAGTGAGTTTTTCGGCAACGGGATTAAAGTCTTTAATATAACCACTCTCATCTGTTGTAATGACTGCATCACCGATGGAGTGGAGTGTAATTTGAGCTAGCTCTTTTTCCTCATACAGAGATTGTTCCAATTGCTTACGTTCGTTGATATTAGTCTGAGATCCAGCAATCCGATAAGGCTGACCTTTGTCGTCCCATAATGCCATTCCTCGGGTTAACATCCAACGATAATCGCCATCACGATGTAAAACTCGATATTCACATTGAAACTTTGACCAATGAAACTCCAGATGCTCCTGAAGCTTGCTCTCAAAGGTTGAACGATCATCAGCATGAATGCGAGATAACCATTCCTGAGGACTATCGCTAATATGCCTGCCATCTAACCCCAGCATTGTTTGCCAGCGACAGGAGTAAAAAATTTTATTGGTTCTGAGGTCCCAATCCCAGATGCCGTCATTCGCCCCTTGTACGGCTAAGGCATAGCGTTCTTCGCTAATTTTCAGCTTTTTGTTTAGTTCTGTACGCTCGATAGCATATTGAATGGTCTTTGCGAGTAAATTGCCAACGTCTATGTATCCTAGCCTTTGTAATCGTTCTGGCGAGAATGCATCTGATTTTACAAGACAATCTTGAGCACCTTCTTTCAGGGCGGCTATGGCAACACTTTGGTCTTGAATACCTGTCAGTACAACTACAGGTACTTTAGGGACTAATGTTTTGACGTGTTTAACAAGATCCACACCTTGACCATCGGGTAGACAGAGATCTAATAAAATTATATCAAAGTTGTTGTTAGACTCTAGAGCACTGATTGCTTCATTAAATCGTTCAGCATGATGTAGTGTGGTTTCTATGAGTTCGGATGAGGCCAATAGCTCTTGAAAGAGTTGAGCATCCGATAAATTATCTTCGATCAATAGTGCTTCTATACCTGTTGCCATTTGCTATTTACTTGAGGTATTTACGGATTGAAAATGTGTTGCGAAGAAAAGATTAAGTTAATAAACCTATCTATCAGTGTTTAAAGAACCCATTAAAGTGCTAATGCCTTACGGCTGAATTTTTATCGATTAGTCTAGCGACAGGAATTTAAAAAAGATCTGACAAAAGAGCTTTAAATTCTCTGATTGTGCGCCAATGATACCCGAGACAATCAGCATATTTATTACCTCAATCGACTTAGATAACAATTCGCTGTAGATATAGTAAGAAAAATCGATATGTTATGGATATCGCAAAAATACTTATTTTAGGAATGACAGCTATATCTGAATTTCACAAGATGTAAGGAAATCCTCTACCTAAGAGGTTCCAGAGCTGTCGTGGTTGGTAAGGAGAAACGGTAACTCTAGATATAAAGACAGTCTAAAGATTGGCTTTAACTAGACATCAAATAGCTAATTTAAACTATGTAAGAGGTTGTGGATAGCAAATTGTATAGCCCTGGGCATAGTCCATGCCAATCGCTCGGACTGTTTCTAACACAGCTGGAGTTTCAACAAACTCAGCGATTGTTTTTAGTCCCATAATGTGGCCGATATGATTAATTGATTGCAACATAGCGTATAACACATCATCCGTAGACGATTCTCTGACGAAATTTCCGTCAACCTTAAGATAGTCCACTGGTAAATTTTTGAGATAGCTAAACGAAGACATGCCACTACCAAAGTCATCTAGGGCAAAATAGCAGCCTAGCTTTTTGAGTTCACGGATCAGGTCTGCTGCTTTTTGAAGGTTTGCAACTGCCAGGGTTTCTGTAATTTCAAAGCATAAAATTCCAGGATCAATCGGGTGCTTGTTAAGCTGTTTTCTTAGAAAACTTAAAAAACTCTCGTCATTTAGGCTAGACCCGGACAGGTTTATGCTGTAAATCGTACTTTTTACTTGAGGTTCACGTGACAGGTACTTGAAAAAATGTTCGATTACCCATCGATCAATCCGAGGCATTAGGTTGTAACGTTCTGCTGGAGGCAAAAATGCCATAGGTGGCGCGACTTGTTCAGTATTCGATTTAGGTAGCCTTAGTAGGATTTCACAGAGATTTACTTGATTATTTTGGTCAGGATGTATGGGTTCAATAGTTTGATAATACAGTTGAAATTGATCGCTATCCAGTGCTGCAGTGATATGTGAAAACCATTGACTGTCCTGAGATTGGCGAGCAATATGAGAATCACTGGAATGATAAATCTGTACTCGATTGCGGCCCTTATTTTTAGCTGTATAACAAGCTGCGTCCGCTAAACTCAACGCTTCTTCGCTGTTTGTGTAACTGATCGTAATAGGGACAAGACCGATACTGACACTAATGCTAAAAACTTTTCCTTCATATAAGAAACGAAATGATTGGATGCTATTACAAAAAGAAGTTGCTATTTGCGATGCACGTTCTAGATTACAGTTATATAGAAGAAGGCCAAATTCATCTCCCCCCAAACGGGCCAGAATATCTGTCTGGCGGATCTTATCTTGCCAGATATCAGCAACTTGCCGTAATAGTTGGTCACCTGCGGCGTGTCCACAGGTGTCATTAACAGCTTTAAAGTGGTCTAAGTCTAGGTAACACAGCACATGCTGGATTTCATTAGGCAGGAACTCCTCAAACACCTCATTGAGACACTGCATAAACTTTTGACGATTGAATAAACGGGTCAGTGAGTCATGAGTAGCCTGCCAGGTAAGCTGCTGCGCGCGACCTCGTTCTTCCGTAACGTCATGGAATACAAGTACTGTGCCTAAAATATCTCCGATGTCTGAACGGACAGGAAACGCTGAATCACCAATGGCATACTCTTTGCCTGTTTTAGAAATTAGCTTGGGGTGATTACTTAAGCTAACTGTTTTTTTCTTCTCTATGGCCTGAAGTACTGGGTTCTTCAGAGGACTACGTGTGGCACTGTCCACAAACTGACATACCTCTGAAACCGGACGCTGTTTGGCATCTACCGCTTTCCAACCAGTAAGTTTCTCGGCAGCAGGATTAAAGTTTTTGATAAAACCTTGGGCATCTGTAGTAATTACTGCGTCGCCAATGGAATGTAAGGTAACTTGAGAGAGTTCTTTTTCTTTGTAAAGGTCACTTTCTAGTAACTTTCGTTTAGTAGTGTCGGTTTGAGAACCGGCAATGCGATAAGCAATACCCTGTTGATTCCATAGGGCCATGCCTCGGGTGAGCATCCAGCGATAGTTACCGTCTGCATGCAAAATACGATACTCGTAGATAAACTGTGGCGCATTACCCTCCAGATGCGCCTGTAATAGCTGCTCAAATTTTGATCGGTCGTGAGGATGAATACGTGATAACCATTCCATGGGGCTATCGCTGATATTTGTATGAGACAGGCCTAAGAGAATCTGCCAGCGGCGAGAATAGAAAACTTGGTCAGTGGCCAGATCCCAGTCCCAGATCCCGTCTTTAGCTCCTTCTACAGCTAAGGCGTAGCGTTCTTTACTGATCTCTAAATCTTTGGTAAGTTTGGTCCGCTCAATAGCATATTGAATACTCTTGGCGAGTAAGTTTCCTACATCAATATAGCCTAGGCGTTTTAATCGGTCTGGAGAGAAGGTATCTGCTTTAACAAGATAATCTTGGGCACCTTCTTTAAGGGCTGCCAATGCCACATTTTGATCTTGAATGCCCGTGAGTACAATGATAGGTATTTTGGGTAGAATAGCTTTAATCTGTTTAACTAGCTCTATACCTTGACCATCAGGTAGACACAGATCTAACAACACCACATCGAACTCATTATTATCCTCTAAGGCTTTAACAGCTTCCTCAAAGCGCTCAGCATGATAGAGTTTTGCTCGCACAATCTCAGATGAGGCTAACAGTTCTTTGAAGAGTTGAGCATCCGATATGTTATCTTCAATCAGCAATGCGTCTATGCCTGTTAACATCTGGTTAGTTGTGGTTTTTACGGGTTAATCGATATCTTGCGATAAATCTGTAAGATAAAAAAAAATAATTCCTTGTAAGAATTATTTTTATACACAGAAAGAAAAAGAATTGAATTTAGAGTAAGACTCTGAAAAAACATCTGGTGGTACCTATTGAGCTGCTAGATGAACTACTACCGTTACCTAAATTTACTCAATCTGAACTGATGCAGAAGAGTTGATGCATTCTGTAAGTATAAAGAGCCTGTTGTGTCTTATCCATCGGGAATATACGTATTTTCCGTAGTGAAATAGCTACGATTACTGTCTGTGGTGTTGTACTTAGCTCACAGCTCAGTTTGGAACTATGACTGTGTCTACCGATGAGCTACCAAAGGCATAGTAAGGTCTATTCAACTGGTAATTTAGCTGTATTAAGCCAAAAATCGTAAATTTTTTGGGCTATCAGCGTATAACCTGTAAAGTTAGCTGGTTTTGTGATGTAGGCGTTTGCATGCAAACGATAACTCTTTTCAATGTCATGAGGTGCGTTAGAGCTAGATAGAATGATAGTAGGAATGATCTGCCAGACAGAATTTTGTTTGATAGTTTGCAGAACGTCGTACCCGTTTGTACCAGGTAAGTTAAGGTCTAGCAAAATTAGCATTGAACTACTGTAAGTGTCATGGTTAGCATCTTTTAGTAGGCCCAGGGCTTCGTCACCTGTTTGAGCCAACTGAATAGGCCGTTGACAGCCTACTTGCTCAAATGCAGCTTCTAAGATGGCGGCATCTGTCGGTGAATCTTCTATTAGAAGAATAGTCATGCTCATTGGAGTGATAGCGATAGCAACACTAAGGTAACTAAGATCTGGTAACTAAAGTTCAGTAATGCAGTTCAATTAGGCCAGCTGCTCAAATTCGTTACAACCCGATGGATTTTTCAGTTTATTGCTCTCTCCACTCTAAAGAGACAGCAAGCAGATAATTTGGCGTTGCTGAATTAGAGGATGGTTCTGTAAGGCAGAGGCACGTCCTTAAACTTGAGAGAGTATAGGGTGACATAGAAGAAACATCGCCATTGCCCAATGATTGCCCTAGAGGTTCGAACGTTTGAACACTATAGTCACCAACGCCTCAGCCTGAGATACCAGATCGGAAGTAGTTGGCCGCTTTCTAGATCCAGACCTTGTTGTCTTGATGCGTGTTCTCTTGCTGAGGAAACCTCAGCGGGGTCGCACCGTTTTTTAAAGCCTACAAAGATTTGATCCTAGGCCGGAAGTCGCGATTATCCTGCCAGAGTATTCTACGATAGGTTCTTGTGCCAATATCCCCTATCAAATGGTGTGTAAGGAGGTAGCATCCGAGACATATTACTCTCAGCAAGTGCCGAAAAGAATGAATCTGATTTTTACACGCTCTTTAGCCGTGCTCATTAACGTCACAGAGTGAGATTAAGTTATCCTCGCAGGTGCTCTTATTATACCTTCGTTAAAGTGTGACAGCTACCCTAAGACGGGCTTATCAGTATCCACATTGAGAGTGAAGTAAAAGGTAGCCCCTTTACCCGATGATGACTCTATCCAAATATCTCCTTGATAATACGCCACAATTTTTTTGCAGATGGCGAGTCCAATACCATAGCCTTTATAGGCTTTCTGACTGTGTAGTTTCTGAAAAAGTTGAAAAATCCTCTTCTGTTGATCTTTGGGAATACCAATGCCGTTATCTTGAATGCTAAAAAGCCAGCCCTTAGATTGTTGCTTAGCGGTAATGTGAATACGAGGAGGTTCTGGTCCTCGAAATTTAATTGAGTTGACGATCAGGTTTTGCAGTAGCTGTAAGCCATGATTCTCAATCATATTCAAACTGGGTAATGCCTCGTGGGTAATGACGGCCTGAGTCTCAAGGCAAATGATTTTAAGATTTTCTAAAACAGTTTCTAGTGTTTGTTCTAAATTGACAGGAGTATTCTGAGTCTCTTCTTGATTATCAATGCGAGAAAGCTCTAAAATGCCGTCGATCATTGCTTTCATGCGGATGCCGCCTTCGACAATATGATTGACATACCCTTTTCCAGCAGAGTCTAATTGATCACTGTATCGTTGTTCTAAGAGCTGAGAAAATGCGGTCATCGCCCGAAGCGGCTCTTGTAAGTCGTGGGAGACCACGTAGGCAAACTGCTCTAACCCTGTATTGGAGATTGTTAACTCTGTAGCTCGCTGTTCTAACTGTTGTTCAATTTGCTGACGTTCAGAGACTTCTGTCTGTAGTTTTTGGTTTGTTTCTTGTAGCTCAGTAGTGCGCTCACTGATAATTTCTTCTAGATGATCACGATAGCGAGTTAAGTCTGCTTTGGCTTGATTGAGATCTGTAACGTCAACCATAACCACTAGAGAGCGATCAAACTCTTCACTATCGTTTCGTTCGGCTGTAGCCGATAGTAATATGTCACGCACGCTACCATCTTTGCACACCACTTGATAGGGGACATTGGTACAAGAACCCGTCTCAAAGTAACATGGCAGAACTGTCTCAATGGCGTACTGCTGAGAGGCTGGCGTCAAAAAATCAGTGGAACATCGTCCCACAACTTCATCCAACTCATATCCTAAACATTGCAGCCAATAATCACTCACACTGATAATCTCGTCATAGGGATTCACAGAGTGCAGCATGACGGGGGTTTTTTGATATAAGTTGCGATAATTTTGTTCGCTTACTTGCAACTGAGCCTCAGCAGTTTTGCGGTCGTGAATGTCACTAGCTACTCCCAATAAGAGAGCTGGCATACCCTGCTCAGAGAGACTATAGATAATTTCTTGACTATACCACCAGCGCCAATTGCCTTCGGCATTTCGAAGGCGATATTCAATTTTAAAGACCTGGTCTTTGCTTGGATTAGAGTTCAAAATAGTCTGGTGATAGCTCGCAATTTTGGTTTGTTCATCCGGATGAAAAATATGCTCATTAATCTCTCCTCCTATGGTTTGTAATGCTTCAGGGGAGTAACCTAATACCTCATTAAGATTGCGGTTGGTGTAGATATTGTACCTTTGTGCCAAGTCGTAAATATAAATGTAGTTAGGGGATGACTGCGTAATTGACTCTAAAAAATGTTGATTGGTTTGAAGTTCGGCTGTTCGTTCCTGGACCTGTTGTTCTAGTTGCTCATTAATATTTAGGAGCTGGGTTTCGGCGGCTTCTAGCTGGCGCTGAGTTTCTTTAATTCTACTGATATCAATGAACGTGAGTAGTAGCCCATCAATGTGTTGATTTTCAGTAATGTAGGGCAAAATTCGCATCGAAAGATAGGTATTCTCTCGCTTGAGTTTAACTTCAATCTCTTGAGGTTGAGTATCTTGTTTGAATGGCGCTAACGCTTCTACTAGATCGAAGTTTTCTAAATTGTGAGATAGGTGCTCTAGAGGGCGTCCAATATCGGCTTTAACTAAATTAAAGGCAATCGTAGCAGCGGGGGTGAATTTACGAATATGGCCGTCTTTGTCTAAAAAGATGACGCCAATATTGGTATTGCGCAACAGATTGTCGAGATCGTTATTAAGCTCTAGCAGTTCTTGGATTTTGACTTGATACTCAGCGTTGACGGTATAAAGCTCTTCATTGACTGAGTGGAGTTCTTCATTCGTACTTTGAAGCTCTTCGTTAGAGGCGATCAGCTCTTCATTGGTTGACTGCTGTTCTTCGTTGGTGGTTTCTAATTCTTCAATGGTGGCCTGAAGATTCTCTCGAGTTTGTTGAAGTTCGCACTCTAACTGAATGACATATTGGGCGGCTTCTGTGTTGGCCTCAAACTGGGCTGGTACACTATCTAAGACTGGGGTTTCTTCCCGTTTGATCATTAGCAAGGCAAATTCACCCATGGTATTCTGGGCCGCCTGCAGATAGGCAAAGATGCTGGCCGTATAATTTTCACCACTGGGAGAGACAATCTGACAGCCACGATACTGTACATACTCACGCTTTTGTCGAGCCTGGTATAGGGCCGTACTAATGGGCAACTGCAGATTTTCAGGAATCATTTGAACTACGTCTTGAGATGCCCTCCCTGTGGGTACCCGTAACAGATTAAGAGCATCGCCACACACATGGATTAGCTGATTTTGGCGATTGACGATCAAACATGTGGCCTGCTGATAGTTAAGCAAGCTTTGAAATGCTGTTGTGATCAGAGGGTCAAAACGTGTCTGGGGATTGCGCAATAAGGGTACTGGAGAGGGACGTTTGATTTGGAGATGGGTCAAATCATTTAGGGGAATAGGGAGACGGACATTGCGTAGCTTTTGATAGATCTTCCATTTGCGCTGAAGACAGGTAAATTCTTCGGTGACATCGCCTAGGGTTTCTGACTCGCCCAAAAATAAGATGCCATTGACTTTGAGGGCAAAATGAAGACTGCGTAGGACTCTTTGCTGTAGGTCGGGCTGCATGTAGATCAACACATTGCGGCAGGTGACCAAATCCATATTGGTAAAACCGGCGTCTTTGGCTAAATTATGGTTTGCGAAAATGATCATTTCGCGAATAGATCGGTGAATTTCATAGCAATCGTCTTTCTGAACAAAGAAACGATCAAGGCGTTCTGGGCTCAGGTCATTGCTGATGGAGCTTGGGTAAATGCCTGCTGAGGCTTTTTCAAGGGCGACAGTGTCAATGTCGGTGGCAAAAATTTTTGCTTCGATGGAGGAATTAGCTCGATCTAATAGCTCTCGTAACAGTATCGCCATAGAGTAGGCTTCTTCGCCTGTGGCGCAGGCGGCTATCCAGATACGAATTTGAGATCTGCTTTCGCTGTCAACCGTCTGGCTTTCAAGGGTTGAAATTAGCTCAGGTATAATTGTGTTTTCTAAGGTTTCCCAAGCAGGCGTATCTCTAAAGAAACGGGTAACGGTAATTAGCAGGTCATTGCGCAAAGCTTCGCGCTCGGCTTCAGAGGTCTTTAATTGCCGAATGTAGGTATCTAAGTTGGTATAGCCTGTAATCAGACAGCGTCGATGGATGCGTCGGGAAATAGAGCTGAGTTTGTATTGAGTAAAATCAATATCGGTATAGTCTTTGATGATGCTGACAATCGTTTGGATTTGAGAGGGTTTGAGCTGGTTTTCCTGGTCGTCGCGAAGCTGCTGTCGCTGGAGAGGATTTGTGAGGAGTTGATAGGTGGTTTGGGCTAACTCACCCGGTGGCAGGGCTAAGTCGACGATGCCAGTTGCGATCGCACTTAAAGGCATACCGTCAAACTCAGCTGTTTTTGGGTCTTGGGCCATTACTAGCCCCCCCGCTTCTGAAATCTCTTGTATTCCCCGAGATCCGTCACTCCCCGTACCCGACAAAATAATACCGATAGTATGGGTTCCTTGTTCGGTCGCGATGGCCTGAAAAAACAGATCAATTGGAAAATGAGGTTGATAACCTTGATTGCGATCCTGACGAACAAGACGTAGCTGATTCCCTTCTAAAAATAGATTTTGACCCGGTGGAATCAAAAAGACAGTGTTGGGCTTCAGTGCAACTCCGTCAGTGACTCGCTGCACTTGCATTTCTGTTCGTCGCTCCAGCAGCTCATTCATCAAGCTTTTATAGTCAGGCGACAGATGTTGTACTAATACAAAAGCTGCGCCGCTATCGCTGGGCATAACATCAAAAAACTCTTCGATGGCCCTTAAACCACCTGCAGAGGCACCAATACCAACAATAAAAGGTGGTTCTGAGGTCAGGGCTTTATCAAAGCTGTCCATATGGAGCTTGAGCTGACTAGCAGCGTTGAAAATTCATACTTAACATTGGAAAATAAAAATTCGCTATCTCTCTAATAATAAAGCCGGAAGAAATAATAATAAAGCCGGAAGAATGATGTCAGCATTCTTCCGGCTTTACCTAAAAAAATATTTGATTGCCTGAGTAAACAGGCTCAAAAACTCACCTGAGTCTATCTTAAATTACCAGCTAGACTTAACGACACCAGGTAATAAACCCTGATGAGCCATATCTCTCAACGCATTTCGGCAAAGGCCAAAATCGCGGTAATAACCATGGGGACGTCCCGTTAGCCAACAGCGATTGTGTAGACGCGTAGGTGAACTATCGCGAGGCAGTTGCTGAATTTTGCGGTGAATTTCAAGCTTTTCTGCTTGGGAGCCAGCAGACTTGAATGCTTTCATAAGCTCTTCGCGCTTGGCTGCATACTTCTCAACTACCTTTTCGCGCTTACGCTGGCGCGCAATCATGCCTTTCTTAGCCATTGGGCTGATAGTTTCCTAATAGGTTACTGACGTTAATCACAGTCTTCTATAATAGAGCACTTTTTCGAGTTTAGCAAAACCATTGTATCAATGATTAATAACGTTCTCTGTCGTTGAAATCATCTTCAATATCAAATCGAGTTAACCAATTGAGCAGCAGCGCAGCCATAATCAGCATGCCAATACCGAACAGTCCGATCATGGTCCAATTCACAGTGCTACGCCTTACGCTGTAGTTTTTTAGTTGTTTTTATGGTGCTCTTAGCTTTAATCAGTTTTGGCCCAGATGGACACCACTCCTCCAGCTGACATCGCTCACAGGCCGGATTCCGAGCATCACACACCGCGCGGCCATGATAAACCAGACGAATAGACCAATTTTCCCAATCAGATTGGGGTAAAAGTTTCATCAGGTCTTGCTCAATTTTGACGGGGGCATCGTGTTTGGTTAAACCAAGACGGTTAGTGATGCGTTTGACATGGGTATCTACGGTAACCCCAGCATTGATCCCAAACGCGTGGGCCAAAACTACATTAGCGGTTTTACGAGCTACCCCTGGCAGGCTAGTCAGGGTTTCCATCGATTGAGGAACCTCACCACCAAAGTCGGTCAAAATTTTTTCACAGGTGGCACGGATATTTTTTGCCTTATTGCGATAAAACCCTGTTGATTTGACGTAGGTTTCAATTTCATCCACCTGAGCTTCGGCATAGTCGATCACCGTAGGAAAACGCTCAAATAGAGCCGGTGTAACGATGTTGACCCGTGCATCGGTGCACTGGGCCGATAACATAGTCGCGATGAGCAGCTGTAGTGGATTTTCATAATCCAACGAACAAGGAGCCTCTGGGTAAAGCTCCTTAAGACGTTCTAGAACCAGAAGCGCTCGTCTCTTCTTAGTAAGGCGAGGCCGTTTTGTCTGGGCAGGAGTCACCACTGGCTCACTGGAAAACGTTTTGGAAAATTTCTAGGCGTGAAATATCACGGGCAATTAGCATGCCACCTAGACCCAGAAACAAAAGCAATCCAGTTTGCATGACGCTTTCTTGAATGCGTCGCGGTAAAGGTTTGCCAATCAAAGCCTCAACTAGTAAAAAGGCTAGCTGCCCACCGTCTAGAGCAGGCAGAGGCAAAATATTGATAATCGCCAAGTTCACACTAATCAGAGCCGTAAATGGAAACAGGCTAATAATGTTGGTGTCTGCCATTGTGCGACCTTGATCGACAATACCCACAGGACTTGATACCTGGCTGGACATTTCAGAAAAGTTGGTCGCTAAAGCAAAAAATCCCTGAGCAGTGCGAACAAATACGTTTTGAAATTCATCTGCTGCAAACGTGAGCACCTCAATCGGATTACTAGAGCGCTTATAGCTAAATCTGCCGTTCGGATATAGCTGCACTCCAATGATGGGTTTCCCTTCTGGGGATATATCTGGTGTTACCGTCAGGTCTAGCTCCTGCTTACCGCGTTTAATTAATAAATCAACGGGTTGATTGGGACTATTTTGAATTGTATCGATCAAAGTCTGTACATTTTCTTCCCCTTGACTAAGGGGTTGACTACCTACAGATAGGATAATGTCTCCCGCCTTGATTCCAGCTTGAGCTGCTGGTGAGGTGTTAGACATCACCTGAGGAATCAACACACCCGGCTCAGGGACAAAGTCTTGAGGAACGCCAACGCTGGTGAACTGGATGACGAATACGAGGTAAGCAAATATCAAGTTTGCAATTACACCTGCACTCATAACAATGGCCCGATCCATTACCGGTCGGTTCTGGAGCAAGTTTGGATCGTCTGATGCAAAACTAGTATCAGAGTCCTCCTCCATGGGGAAACCGACAAAACCACCTAGGGGAAGCGCCCTTAGGGCATATTCTGTACGAGAACCCTGATATTTCCAAAGGATGGGGCCAAAGCCGATAGAAAATCGGTTAACGTGAATGCCTTGTAATCGAGCGGCTAGGAAATGGCCTAGCTCATGGATAAAAATCAGGATTGCAATGACAGAAATGACGGCCAGAACGGACATAGATGACAGTGATTCAGAGCGGTAAATATGTGGCTTAAGCTCATACCTAAACTATTCTACCGTTTTGATTGGTTAGATGGTGAAATGCATATCTACCGTCAGCATGACCGTCAGCACGCAGGAGATGTAAATAAAAATATAGGTATTTACTAATATGGCTAGGTTATTTGATCGGCTAAGCATTAAAGGAAGCCTATATTTTTTGTAAGTAAGGCTCTGATAATATATGGGTTTGTTATGAACACACCGGTAGGACTCAGATCTTAGTGTTATGTGTATCGAAGTATCGCATCTGGATATAACTGGATATAGCTGGATATAAATTTAATTTTAATCGGCTTCACATTTCCAAAGCTTGATTCATTTTGTCAATGAGTGACACCTGATGTCTTAAGGATTTGGTATGCGGATGCTCTAATCCTAGTTTGCTTTCAAATAATGCCAGTGCTTCTCGAAAAAGTGGGCTAGCTTTGCTGTAACGCCCTTGATTGTCATACAGTGTGGCCAAATGATAGAGGCTGAGGGCTACATCGAGATGAGTGTTTCCCAACAGCCATTTACGCATTGCTAATGCACCTTGTAATAGAGGCTCGGCCTCACCATAGCGACCTTCGGACAGGTGTAGTTCGCCCAGGTTTGAGATTATGCCAATACCAATGTAATGAAGAGTTGTTTGAGCCAATTCTTGTTTTTGTTGTGCTGAGTGCTCTAGTTTTGTACGAATGGTCATATCTGTTTGAGACCCTACAATACGATACGCAACCCCAGATTGGTTCCATAGAGCTGTTCCTCTAGTCAACACCCAAAGATAATCCCCATTGGTATGTCGAATGCGATATTCGCAGTGAAACTGTTGTTGTTGTTGGTTCAGATAAGCCTGAAGCTTTTGCTCAAATGTATCTCGGTCTTCTGGATGTATACGCGAGAACCACTCATTGGGACTATCACTCACGATATTGCTGGGAAGACCTAATAAGGACTGCCAATGTGGAGAATAGTAAATGCAATTGCGCTGCAAGTCCCAATCCCAAATACCATCATTGGTGCCCTTAGCCACCAAGGCGTAGCGCTCTTGACTAATGTCTATCTTTTGGCTTGATGCTGCTCGTTTGATGGCGTATTGAATTCGTTGGACGAGGGAGTTTCCGATATCGACATAGCCTAATCGTGCTAATCGGGTAGGAGAGAATTCAGCTGACTTTACTACATAATCTTGTGCCCCCTCTTGCAATGCGGCAGTAGCGACTGTTTGATCTTGAATGCCTGTCAGAATGACGACAGGCATCTGAGGCGCTAGCTTTTTTATTTTTTTAAGGAGATGTAAGCCCTTCCCATCTGGCAAGTTAAGGTCTAATAAAATCACATCAAAAGCATCTTTCCGGAGCATTCTTAGGGCTTCGTCAAATCGCTCGGCATGGTGTAATTGGGGCTTGGCAAACTCTGATGAGTTAACGATTGCTTCAACAAGCTGAGCATCCGAGCAACTATCTTCAACCAGTAGAGCATCGATTGTTGATTTCATGGTGAGATGCCGATTACAGGACAGGTTAATAAACTTGAACGCACTAATCTATTGAGCAAGGCAGATGTATGGAATTGCTTTTTGTGAAAATCTCTCATAAGTCTTTATGAGTAAAAACATTTTGAGGCTATTTTCTTGTCCGTTCCCTTGCTCATTTTTATATAATAGGAAAAATTGAATAAATATATCTTGGTTTTAACCTACCCAAATTATTAGCCTACTTTTCTCAGAAGAAATACTGAAATTAAGTTTCAATCAGGATGTCTTTAAAGAAAGATTTCAAGAAAATCTTTAGCAAAAAGATCACTATGCCACTTTGTTAAAAAAGAAGTAGCATAATGATCTCTTGGCTCTTTCAAGAGTAAGGCTTAATAATTAGCTAAATAGCCTTCCAAAAGATTAAATTGATTTGCATTCAGGCGATAGTACATCCATCGACCATGTTTACGGACAGTGACTAAATCAGCCGCTTTAAGCGTTTTTAGATGAAATGAGAGCTTGGGCTGCGCAATATTTAGCTTGTGGCACATGTCACTTACGCAGAGTTCTCCGTCTTGCAAAAGCTCAAGTATTTGCAGACGTATAGGCTCTGATAGCGCATGAAATCCTGAAAATACGGGTTGCTGATTCATTAAAAATGCTCTCCGAAGATAATTAATAAGGTTAATATCGGGGTGTTAATTGATTGCTAAGTGGCGAGTTGTTTTTGAGGATTTTCGGGGAATGTTTTGAAAGTTAAAAAGGTTACTTTGACTAAGGGATAGCCTCTGTTGGCAACAGTACTTTCTGTACATATGGGTAGATGCAAAAGTCTTAATCTAGCCGATGACTATAGTGTTTGATATTGCTGATCTCGGAAATGAGTCTATCTGAAGAAACTGATTTGTGATGTCATTTGTCAATCAGCCGATTCCTCAAGTCAGCAATGGCTATCTTTCAACTATTTTCTTCTTCCATCGAAAGTGATAACAAAACTTGTTGGTGCAAAAGCCTGTCGCTATTTGAAAACTTTATAAAGTTTTTAGATTTATGTTGTTAGATTACCCAAAGTTGTCTCGACCTTGGATAGTAAAAATACTGAATTCTGTAGTTGATCTTTTTGCGCTACCGAGAGAGGGGTTGCATTGTTAATTTGATTTAAATCACGAGAAAACTTTGGAAAGCCAGTGATAACTAGGTCTTATGCTTATACCCGTTGGTATTTTTCTACGGAAAATTATCTCTGACTTTTATAGTTCTAGCTTTTGTGGCTTAGAGAAACTTGCGATCGCCCATGTAAGGCTGAAGAACCTCAGGTATGCTCACGCTGCCGTTGGGCTGCTGATAGTTTTCAAGAATAGCGGCCATGGTGCGGCCAATAGCTAGTCCTGAACCGTTGAGGGTGTGGACAAACTGAGTACCTTTTTGCCCGGGAACCTTAAATCGGATATCGGCGCGGCGAGCCTGAAAATCGATGCAGTTGGAGCAGCTAGAGATTTCGCGGTAGCGATTAGCAGAAGGTAGCCAGACCTCTAGGTCGTAGGTTTTAGTTGCCGAAAAGCCCATGTCGCCAGTACACAGTGCAAGAACTCTGTAGGGCAGCTTTAACTGCTGCAGAATATCTTCGGCATCCTTGGTCAATGCTTCGAGTTGCTCAAATGAGGTGTCTGGGTGGACGAACTTGAACATTTCCACCTTGTTAAACTGGTGTAAGCGGATCAGGCCACGGGTATCGCGACCGTAGCTACCCGCTTCGCGCCGAAAGCAGGGCGTATAGGCACAGTAATTGATAGGCAGCTCCTCTTCAGTGAGGATTTCGCTGCGGTGCAGGTTTGTGAGGGGTACCTCGGCGGTGGGGGTGAGCCACAGGTCATCGTCTGCACACTTAAAGCTGTCTTCGGCAAACTTGGGCAGCTGACCGGAGCCAGTCAGCGAAGCCGAGTTGACTAAGATGGGGGGTAATATCTCTGTGTAGCCTGATTGGGTATGACGGTTGAGCATGAACTGAATCAACGCTCGCTCTAGGGCAGCCCCCGCACCGATTAAGGTGACAAAGCGACTCTGCGCAATTTTGACCGAGCGCTCAAAATTCATAATCCCTAGTTTTTCGCCCAGTTCATAGTGAGCTAGAAAACTGTCTCCTTGGGGAATGAGGTCATCACCCCAGCGGCGGACTTCGATGTTCTCGTCTTCGGTTTTGCCTGCGGGAGTGGTATCGCTCGGGAGGTTGGGCAGGGTCAGCAGAATATCTTGAATTTTAGCCTTAAGCTCTTTTTCTTTGGGCTCTAGCTCTGAGAGGTCTTTTTTGACTTGGTTGCCTTCATCGCGTAGGGCTTTAACTTCGTCTCCCTTGGGGTCGGCACCGCCTTTGATCTTCATGCCGACAGCTTTGCCGATTTCGTTACTGCGAGCCTGAAGCTGCGATCGCACCCCTTCTAACCCTCTTTGCTCACTATCGAGCGTCTGCAGCTCAACTAGGGCCCGGGCATAGTCGCCGCTACGCTTGGCTAAGGCCGCTGCCACTTGGTCAGGATTTTGTCGAATCAGCTTTAGATCAAGCACTGTGGTTCACCGAGTTTTCCCAGTAAATCAGGATAGCATTCCTTACCTCACCT